>DASVLY010000438.1:0-12175 GCA_036384635.1 Noviherbaspirillum sp.
CAGGCAAAATAGCTCCGTTAAGCTGTCCATCTGCGCCTCCTGCTTCACCTCGATTGATCGGTCTGCAAACCCAATCGTACGAAGTGGTGAGGCGCTTTCCTTTGATCCCGCAGAAACTTCCTTATCCCGAGCTCAGGTTAACTTATTCCTGCGCAGGCCATTTTTCCCTTGTCTGCCGCTTTTGTCTAACTTTTTTACTTCGTGTTATATATGAAACTCCACTCTTTATTCGCTTGTGTGCGTCCGCTCCCTCAGGCTTCTGGCGAATCGCCATCTGTGCCGACATTGGCATTTTGTCGCACCCCCAACCACTATTCCCAAGAAATGGAGCGGCACTTCGGCGGCGACATGGCCAAGCTCTGCGCCTATATCGCACAACAGCCTGCGGAACAGCAAAAAGCCGTCATCGATGGCAGTGAAGCGTTGCGTGATTTTCTGGGCATAAGAAATCCGGATGGATTTCGCAAAAAGTTCCTCTCGTCAAGTTCATCGTCGTCCCGTATTCAAGATGCCGACGCACCCGCCGCCTTGGCTATGGCTGCTCTTTGCGCAAGCAAAGAAACGCGCGTATTGCGGGCACTGACACGTCTGGATGAAACACTGGATAAGAACCTGTCACGTTTTCAGGATAACAATAGCTATCGACAGACCGTTCAAACGGCCTTCCATCAATTAATGGAAGGAATTGACAAGCTGCCCACAGACACTGCGCAACAAAAAGCGGCAGAAATCATTGACAAGCACCTTCCCAAACTCCATCCATTGAATCCCGAAGTACATCAAGGAATTCGTACCTCTGCGACGCACGCCATGGCAAGGCAGGGCATCAACGCTGAACTACGCAATCGTTTGGAAAACATACGCAAGACGATACGAGAGTTAGAGTTCGGCACTATGCCGAATGCCGGATCGATTCGGCAAAATCATGCCGGCAATTCAGAAAGGGCGCGATTTAATGCCAGATTGAACAACTCGGGAGCTTCCAGCTCCCATCAGCCTTCCGGTCAAAGCGTGCCTGCGGAGATGAATAATGAACCTCCTCCGAAGGTACCCGAGCGACTTCGGGAGAAGATCGATGCTGTCAATCTGCGCAAAATCGCGAGGATGAACAAGGAGTTTTCCAAATACGCGCAGCTGGTCGTAGATAGCGCTTTAAAAGGAGCGCAGCCTGGCACCCTGGTCACAGCGCTAGATGAAAAACATCTGGCGCTTATTGCGGCGATGGAAAACGAGAGAAACCCCGGCCTCAACTTACACGTGTTTAAAAGCTCAAAAGATTGTTACAAATTCATTAAAGAGAAGGCAAGTGAAGGCACTGCCGGCAATTATCGAATCATCTATCGGCCCAACAAAGCGACCCGTCACCATATTGCGCTCGATATCAAGATCGCACCTGGAAAACAGACTTCAATTATCTTATTCGAGTCAGCTTTGCCCCAAATAATACCGGCGCAGAAGGAAGCATTATCGTCCAACATAGAGAATTCGAAGGTGCATGCTGTGGCTAACCTCGTCCAAAACTCCGAAGGGGATTGCATAATGTTTGCATTACATAACGCATTGAAACTTTTCAAAACCAGCGCGAAATTTGCGGCAAAGATCCATCGATCCCCCAATGAACTATTCATCGACAACGAAGAAATAATACCGCCCGTCTTCAAAAAACATAGTCATTCCCGAGCGGGTGTCATCAATGGTCCTCATGCCGACGCGATAGTGTCCAAAGCAAAAACGGGTCCGGATGCCGAGGCGCTCTTGCAACGAGTTCAAGCGTATCGAACAGATCGCAGTGAAATATTTTTCAACAGAACCGAGATCAAACACTACAGCACCTCAATCGAGGGCTTCAGGCTGCAGGAGATCAAGAGGGTGGGAGACTATCTGATGAAGAAAGCTTCCGCATAAATCTCCGCTTCGTGCAAGGCAAAGCGGCGAGTTGCTGCAGTTGGCATACAGATGAGGGCGCGCCGGCATTGGTGCTGCCGTCATGTGAGACGGCATCTCGATCGCACTATCCGCCCTTCTGCTCCCCCTCCTCTTCCTTCTCCGCCTCGATTTCCAGATTGAGCCCGCCGCCCTTCTCTCCCTCCGGCTGCCCGCGCTCGCCGCGCAGCTTGATCTGCAGTCGCAGTTCGTTGACCGAGTCGGCGTTGCGGATCGCTTCGTCGTAGCCGATGTGGCCGGCGTTGTACAGGTCGAACAGCGCCTGGTCGAAGGTGCGCATGCCCAGTTCCCGCGACTTGCCCATGACTTCCTTGATCGCGTGGAACTGGCCCTTCAGGATTTGTTCGGCGATGGTCGGCGTGTTGAGCAGGATTTCAATCGCGGCCTTGCGGCCCTTGCCGTCTTCGGTGCGCACCAGCCGTTGCGAGATGATCGCGCGCAGGTTGGACGACAAGTCGCCCAATAACTGGTTGCGCCGCTCTTCGGGGAAGAAGTTGATGATGCGGTCGAGTGTCTGGTTGGCGTTGTTCGCGTGCAGCGTGCCCAGGCACAGGTGGCCGGTTTCGGCGAATGCGATGGCATGCTCCATCGTTTCGGTGTCGCGGATCTCGCCGATCAGGATCACGTCCGGTGCCTGGCGCAGCGTGTTCTTCAAGGCGTGATGCCAGGAGTGCGTGTCCACGCCGACCTCGCGGTGCGTGATCAGGCAGGATTTGTTCTTGTGTACATATTCGACCGGGTCCTCCACCGTGATGATGTGGCCGGCGGAGTTGGCGTTGCGGTGGTCGATCATTGCCGCCAGCGTGGTCGATTTGCCCGAGCCGGTGCCGCCGACTACCAGCACCAGCCCGCGCTTGGTCATGATCACGTCCTTCAGCACCTCGGGCAACTGCAGCTTCTCGAAGTTCGGAATCTCGGACGCGATGGTGCGGATCACCATGCCGACCTGTTGCTGCTGCACGAAGACATTCACGCGGAAGCGGCATACGTTCGGAATCGAGATCGCGAAATTGCATTCCATCTCCGCTTCGAATTCCTTTTGCTGCTTCTCGTTCATCAGCGACAGCGCGAGTTTTTTCGTGATGTCGCCGTTGAGCTTTTGCTGGCTCAAGGGTTTCATCGCGCCCTGCGATTTCATGCTGGGCGGGAAGTCGGCCGAAATGAACAGGTCGGAGCCGCCGGCCTGGTTCATCGCCTTGAGCAACTGGTGCATGTAGTTGCGCGCTTCTTCGGGGCCAAAGCTGGATGACATGGGAGCCTTTCGGGTACGTGTGCCGTCCAGATTATGTTTCTTGAAAACCATTTTCCGCAAGAAATTTGTGTGGCCCACGCTTGTTGCTGCGCTGTACAACTACGTCAGACACGTTGCAAGAATTACATGCGACGAATACAAAAATTTCCAGCTCTTTTTTACCGCCCCATGCAGGACAAGCTGCACAACTCCGACTGCCGTAGCGGGCGCACTGCCGCGTTGTCCGGGGAGAGTCCTTAGGAACGAGCACGGAATAATTTCCCGATTTGTCTCGTGTCTGGCGGGCGCATTGCTGCGTTGCCCCTCGCTTGTGTGGCTCGCCACACGGCGCTCGGGTGCGCCTTGCACTGCATCCCGCCAAACACGTCCAAATCGGGAAATTATTTCGTGCTCGTTCCTTATTGATGGAATGCGCGCAGCGCATTCCATTGGCACACCCTTTGCTGTACACAAGGTGCAATGCCATCGAGGCAGATGGTGACGTGCCGTGATGGTTTCGTGATTGCAGCGCCGGGTATATCCATGTACCGCTGCCATCATTTTTTATCGAACTACATCCGACTTTCATCAAGGAGCGACTCATGGAAACCCATTCCTCTTCCACCATTATAGGCAACGGTAGCGACAAGGCATCGACCACCACGTCCACGGCCCGGGGCATGTACAACGAGGCCAAAGGTTCGGCCCAGCGTATCGCCGCCACGCTGCGCAGCGAGTTGTCGAACCTGAAGAACGATCTCGATGCGCTGGTCACACGAGCGCCCAGCCTGTCCGACGAGGAACTGGCGCAGGCGCACAGCCAGTTGATGGCCAAATTCAGCTCGGTGCGCTATGCGGCCAAGGGCATCGCCAGTCAGGCCTCGCGCCAGATCAATCGCGGCGTTGAAACCACGACCGAGTATGTGAAAGACAAACCGATGCAATCGGTCGCCGTGGCCGTCGGCACGGGCCTTTTGCTCGGCTTGCTGTTCAAGCGTCGCTAGTGGTTCGTCACGCTCTGATTTTCTGATTGCACTTGGGTAGCGCTTCGCAGGGCTCCTTCCCTCTTGCAGGGGGATGAGGCGGGAGTTTCGCAAAGCATGCTTTGCGCCCGCCGAATCGCATTGCCTTGCAAGGCAATGGGTGGGACGGTTGGGATGGGGGTAGCAAGGTCGAGCGTACGACTAAGTTGATTCGACCTCACTACCCCCACCCTAACCCTCCCCCTTGCAGGGGGAGGGAATCATGCGGAGCACTCTTGATGCGCAACTCGAAAATCGGAGTGTGCCGGACCACTAGTATGATTCTTCTGCCTCTGCATGGGAGGAGACACGATGATGTCAGCCCTACATAAGTCCCGTACGCTGTACCTGATTGCGCTGGACCGGTTCAGCGATTACTTCGACCTGCTGCGGGTCGAGATGAAAATCCGCGAACACCATATCGCGTTTCGCATTGCCGGCTTGATGATCGCGCTGCTGTTTGCACTGCTGGCGACGGTCTTCTTCGGACTGGCGATCATCGTGAGCTTCTGGGATTCGCCGCACCGCGCGCTGTCCGCGTGGATCGTGGTGCTGCTGTATGGCGGGATCGCGGGCGTCTCCTTCTACCTGTGCATCAGGCATTTCCGCTCGCTGCCGATCGCCACCACCTTGCGCACGCAACTGCGGCAGGATATCGACGTCATCAAGGAAAACATTTGACATGAAGAACAATCATTCTCTTGAAGAAGAACGGCAGGCGATCCTGCGGCGGATGCAGGAAAGCAGGCAGCACTACCGGCACATGCTGCGCGATCAACCGGAGGTGCATGTGAATCCCAACCATCCGCAGGGATGGCATGCGGCCTATGCGGTGGCCGACGATCAATTCCCGCGCAGCAAGACGCTGCGCTGGATCGCGCAGCATCCGTTCATGTGCGCGGCGGCGGTCGTCGCGCTCATCGCGATCGTGCCCGGCCGCCGCCTTGCGCGCCGCATCGGGGCCAAAGGCAGTAACGGTAACGCAGCCACTGCATTCACGACGCGCGGCACTTCGACCATCGAGGCGCTGGCGCGCATTCTCAGCGCGGTCGCCAGCGTCGTGCAACATCTTCCGACGCGGTCCCGGCGATACTGAATATTCATCTGAAAGGAAACATCATGAAAAAACTGCTCTTCATGTTCGGCATGATGACAATCGTACTTGGCATCACTGCGTGCAACACCATGAAAGGCGTCGGACAAGATGTGCAGCGCGGCGGCGAGAAGCTTGAAAATGCCGCCGAACGCAGCAGCGGCTCAAGCTAAGCTAATTCTTCGTATTTTTCGGCTGTTCGACCACATCTTCCACATACAGCAGCTTGACCGCGACGATGCAAGCCGCGGTCAGCGGCGACGCCAGGATCACACCCGGCAGGCCCGCCAGCGCGGCCAGCAGCAGAGACGCAAAAATCACCAGCGCCGGCGGCAGCGACACGGTGCGTTGCTCGACCAGCGGCGACAGCAGATAGCCCTCGGCGCTCTGGATCGCGATGTACAGCAACAGCACGTAAAACGCCTTCGCGGGGTCGACGTTGAAAGCGACCAGCAATGCCGGAACCGCAGACAGGACCGGTCCCAGGTAGGGAATGAATTCCAGGAGGCCGCTTAACGCGCCCAGCGTCAGCGCCAGCGGTACGTCGAGCCACCACAGGCCGATGCCGGCAGCCACGCCGATCACGCTCATGATGATCAGCCGTCCGACCATCCACCAGCGCAGCACGCTGCCGATTTCATCGAGCACATCGGCAGCGCGCGGCCGTATCCGTTTCGGCAGCAGGTGCATGAAACCGCGCTGGTACAGACGCGGCTGCGCGGCGAGATAGGCACCGATGAACAGCGCCACCGCCAGTCCGGCCAGCCCCGCGAAGGTCGATGAAATCACGCCGCGCGCCTGGCCCAGCGTCTGAACATCGATCCGCAGGCGCGCCAGTTCCTGGATCAACGGTTCCAGCGCCGCGCCCCAGTGGTGTTCGCGCACCCATTGCCGCATGCGCGCAGCCGCCTGCGGCAGCGTGTCGCTCAACTGGCCCACCTGCTCCGCCAGCGGCGCGGCGAACATGTACACCAGAAGACCAAGCGCGCCAGCGAACACGATTACCGACAAGGCCAGCGCGACATTTTCCAGGATCGGCGTGCGGCGCGCCAGCCAGTTGACCGGCGCACGCAGCAATACCGCAAACAGGATTCCCGCGAACAGCAGCAGGAACACATCGCTTGCATACCAGATCAGCGCCAGCACCAGCGCGGTCACGATCGTCATCGCGACCACGAACAGCGTGCGCCGGAAAAATTGCGTATCGCTGAATTCTTCCGGCGTCACGGATGGATGGGGTGCCGGTTCAGCCGGCACGACTACGCGGCGCTCGGCCGCAGTCTGTTCATCACGCTGCGCTTTGGCCTCCATGCTCAACGTTCGCCGCCGCTGCTGCTATTGCCTTCACCGCTGCCGCCGCTGGCGGTACCGGCAGCAGCCGGCGCTGCAGCCACGCGCTGCGGCCATACCATCCATACGGCAGAAGCCACGCTGGAACCCTTCTTCTGTTTCACTTGCACCCTGGCGGTCCTATCCAGCGTATAGCCGGCCGCATCGGCATGAATGCGATAAGTGCCGCTTTTAGGGAGATCGATTAGCAGCATCGGCGAGTCGCAGTTTGCCTGCAGCACATCATTGCCCTTCGCATCCTTGATGTCGACGTTGACATCGGCCAGATAGCCGCCGTCGCGCGTGGCAAAGGTAAGCATCATGTCATAGGCGCGCGCTTGCTTCTTCATGTAGTCCGCCTCCTCCTTGCCGACGCCGCCGCACAGGTAGGTGACATCGCCCTGGACTTTCGGCTCCAGGCGCGACACCGGCGGCGCCGGCCGCAATTCGACCCCGGCTTCGGACTGCATGCCGGAAGGACTGGAGGAATCGGTCGAAGTGCCGGCCGGGGTATCGGAACTGCCGGAGCTGTCGCGCATCGTGCCGGATGAGGTACCGGCTGCACCGCTTCCTCCGGCAGGTGATGAGCCTGAGGTATCGGAGCCGGTGGCCGAAGGCGTGTCGGACGACGGTGAGCGGGGTTGCGGCTGTGCTGCGCCGGACGGCGTGTGCGAATCGGGCGCCAGGTCCGGCGGCGGACGCAACTGCGCCAGCGCAGTTTGCGAAGCAAACCCGAATGCAAGCAACAAGAGGGTCGTTGTTTTCATAATGAAATCTCCTGTATGAATAAGGGGCAAGAACTTTGTTCATGCAGCATTCGTGCCGAGGGTTCAAAAACATCGTCATCCCTGCGGCGGCGGCCTTTTATCCCGGCAAATATCGGCGCAGTCTCCTCGAAACTTTTACAAACACATGAAGTCTTTAGAAGCATTCGCAGACTGCCGCGACTGGCACCGAAAATGCTAGGCGCTACTTGTACAGCCGTGAACAATGTAATTACTTAGAAGTCAGAAATGAAGACGATATTTGCATGATGCATACTCCGCCCCCTTGAAGGGGAGGGAGCATGAAGGTTCTACGTCGCCTAAGTTACTGACTTCTGTGTAATAGCTTGCTCATGTCACATCGTTGAAGAAAGCAATTAGCACCACTGCATTGCCGTGACCCAGACCATATTCCAATTGCCCGTCAATATCCTCCCGCAGCCGGATGAAACGACGTGCGGACCAACCTGTCTGCAAGCGGTGTACCGCTACTGGGGGGACAACGAGGCGCTCACCGATGTGATCGCGCGCGCCGGCCGCCTGGAGCACGGCGGCACCTTCGCGGTGTTCCTTGCCTGCGATGCGCTGCGCAAGGGTTACAAGGCAACGATCTATACCTATAACCTGAATGTGTTCGACCCGACCTGGTTCGGACGCAGCCCGCAGAAGATCGATATCGCCATCCGCCTGCGGCAGCAGCGCGAGATCAAGATGGATTACCGGCTCCAGCATGCGACCACCGGTTACCTGGAATTCCTGAGCCTGGGCGGACGGCTGCGCCTGCTGGATCTGTCGCGCGGCCTGATCCGCGGCATCCTGCGCCGCAAGCTGCCGATCATCACCGGCCTTTCTTCGACTTACCTGTACCGCGTGCCGCGCGAATACGGCCCGGAAGACAAACCGGATGATGTGCGCGGCATCCCGGCCGGCCATTTCGTCGTTGTCGCCGGCTACGACCAGGAGCGCCGCAAGGTGCTGGTGGTCGATCCCTATGAAAAAAATCCCTATGCCAGCGCACACGCATACTGGTTGAGCATCGACCGCGTGGTCAACGCGGTCCTGCTCGGCATCGTCACGCATGACGCGAATCTGCTTGTCATTCATCCGCCCAGACCGGCGCAACAGGAAGTGCCATGAATATCCTATTCGTCGTAAGTCAGCAGCAAGATTGGCCTAACGACATCCCAGGCATCACCGTCCTACCTGCGCAAACCTACCTGATGGACCCCGGATACGGGGACAGCAATCCCGCCAAAGTTTTCAACCTCTGCCGCACTTATCGTTACCAGAGCGACGGCTACTATGTATCGCTGCTGGCCGAAGCGCGCGGCCAGCAGCCGGTGCCGGATGTGGAGGCGATAAAAGCCTTGCAATCCGATCATCTGGTGCAAGACATCACCGAAAAACTCGGCAGCCTCATCGATTGCTCGTTCGCCCGCGACAGCGAAGATTTCTTCGAGCTGAACATCTATTTCGGCCGGGATGCCGGTTGCCGCCACCAGCCGCTGGCCGATCAGTTGTTCAAGCTGCTGCGTGCACCGGTGCTGCATGCGCGCTTCGAACGCGCGAACGAATGCTGGCGCTTGTGCAGCGTGTATCCGGGCAGCGTGCGCGATATTCCGGTGCGCCACCGCGAGTTTGCCGCACAGGCGGCGCTCGACCTCCTGAAAGAGCAAAAGATCCGCAGCAACAAGCCGGCCGCCGGGAAACCCGCGCTGGCGATTCTGTACGATCCCGAGCGCACCGAGTGTCCGTCCAACACCGAAGCGATGAGGAAATTCCTGGATGCCGCGCAGGTGCTCGACATGCGCGCGGAACTCATCTCGCGGCGGGACGCGCCGCGCCTGGCAGAGTTCGATGCGCTGTTCGTTCGCGAAACCACCAACGTCGATCACCACACCTACCAGATGTCGCGCCAGGCGGCCGAGGCCGGGCTGGTGGTGATCGACGATCCGGATTCGATCCTGCGCTGCACCAACAAGATCTATCTCGCCGAACTGCTGGCGCGGCATCGCATCCCGATGCCGAAGACGCTGGTGGTGCACAAGGATAACGTCGATCAGATCGTGCCGGCGCTCGGCCTGCCCTGCATCCTGAAACAGCCCGATTCGGCGTTTTCACTGGGCGTGGCGAAGATCGAATCGGAAACGCAGTTGCTGGAGAAGGTCAGCGAGCTGCTGCAGGAGTCCGAGCTGGTGCTGGCGCAGGAATATCTGCCCACCGAATTCGACTGGCGGGTGGCCGTGCTCGACCAGCGGCCTTTGTTCGTCTGCAAGTACTACATGGCACCCGGCCACTGGCAAGTGATCAAGCGCGAGCCGCAGCGCATGTGCGAAGGCAAGACGGTGACGCTGTCGGTGGGCGAAGCGCCGGACGAGGTGGTGCGGATCGCTGTGGCCGCGGCCAACCTGATCGGCGACGGCTTTTACGGCGTCGACCTGAAACAGGCCGGCAGCCAGTACTACGTGATCGAGATTAACGACAATCCGAATGTGGATGCAGGCAATGAAGACGCGGTATTGGGCGATGCGCTGTACCGTGAAGTGATGGGCGTGTTCCGCAAACGGATCGAAGTACGCAAGGGATCTATTGCACCATGATCAACGACGACCCTCCTCTCCTGCACGCATTCGGCGGCTACGGCATCGAACTGGAATACATGATCGTCGACCGCGGCAGCCTGTCGGTGAAGCCCATCGCCGACAGCCTGCTGCGCGATGAAGCGACCGGCTCCGTGGTCAACGAAGTCGAACGCGGCCTGCTTGCCTGGTCGAATGAACTGGCGCTGCACCTGATCGAAGTGAAAAATCCGCGCCCGTGCGCGACGCTGGCGATGCTGCCGGAAGCGTTCCAGAACGAGGTGCGGCAGATCAACCAGCGCCTGACGCCGCTGGGCGCGTGCCTGATGCCGGGCGGGATGCATCCGTGGATGGACCCCGCTACCGAGACCCGGCTGTGGCCGCATGCAAACCACGCGATCTACCGCGCCTATGACCGCATCTTCGACTGCCTGAACCACGGCTGGGCCAATCTGCAAAGCATGCACATCAACCTGCCGTTCGCCGACGACCATGAGTTTGCGCGCCTGCACGCGGCGGTGCGGCTGGTATTGCCGGTCGTGCCGGCGCTGGCGGCGAGTTCGCCCATCGCCGATGGCTGTCCATCCGGCTGGGCCGATTACCGCATGCAGGTGTATGCGGACAATGCGCGGGAGATTCCATCGATTGCCGGCATGGTGATCCCGGAAACCATCACCAGCCGCGCCGCCTACAAAAAGCGCATTCTGGAGCCGATGTACCGCGCCATTGCGCCGCACGACCCGACGCATGTATTGCAGCACGAATGGCTGAACTCGCGCGGCGCGATTCCCCGCTTCGAGCGCAATGCGATCGAGATCCGGGCCGCCGATACGCAGGAATGCCCGCTGGCTGACCTTGCCGTTGCCGCCGCCATATGCGCGGCCGTGCGCAGGCTCTATCGCGAGGGCGAGGCGCTGCTGGTTGAACAGCAGGAAATGCAAACCGAGGCATTGGCAACGATATTCCGGGCTTGCATAGGCGATGCGGAACAGGCGGTGATCGAGCATGCCGGCTATTTACGGCTGCTGGGCTTTCCCGCGCAACGCTGTACCGCGCAAGAACTGTGGAAACACCTGGCCGCGCAACTGGCGGCGGACGATCCGCTGCACAACGCCCTGTGGAACGGGCCGCTGCGAGTCATCCTGCAGCAAGGCACGTTAGCGCGCCGCATCCTGCGTGCAGTCGGGCCGCAATGCACGAGAGCGCGGCTGGAAACGGTATACCGGAGGCTGTGCGAATGCCTGCACGAGGGACGGATGTTCATCGAGTATGGGTAGAACTGGCGGAACTCATTTCCTCGTCACCTGCGAACATGCGGGCAACCGCATCCCGGCCCCTTACCGGGGCCTTTTTCAAGGCGGGGAAGCACTGCTGCGCTCGCACCGCGGTTATGACGCGGGCGCGCTGCGCGTGGCGCGCGAACTGTCGGCGTCGTTATCCGCGCCGCTTCTGACATCGACGGTCAGCCGTCTCTTGATCGATCTGAACCGCTCGCCTGGCCATCCGCGACTCTTTTCCGAAGTCACGCGCGGCATTTCCGGCGAGTCGAGGCACGACATCCTGAGCCGCTATTACCTGCCCTACCGTGCAAAAGCCGAAGCCCTGATCGCCGGGGAAATCGGACGCGGTGCGCGCGTCATCCACATTTCCTGTCACAGCTTTACGCCCGAAATGAACGGCAAGCTGCGTAATGCAGACCTCGGGCTGCTGTACGACCCGGCACGCCCGGCCGAAGCGCTGCTGTGCCGGGGGTGGCGCCTCGCGTTGAAAGCCTGTGCGCCGGCACTGAAAACACGCATGAATTATCCGTATACGGGGACTTCGGACGGCTTCACCGTGTATCTGCGGCGGCGCTTTCCCGCGGAGCGTTATCTGGGCATTGAACTGGAAATCAACCAGAAGCATGTACGGGAGGGTACGCCGCATTGGCAGGCGGTGCGCGATGCGGTCATCGGTGCGTTTCATGCCGCTGCACCGCAAATGCAGAGGATGTAAATACTACTCCTCCGGGACTGAATCCTTTACAAAGGATTTACGCGAAAACGGCCGGCGCTTCGTAGCAGAGGTGGTGAATACGAGACTCCTGATATGGCGAGTGATGCGTAAATCCTAAAAATCGAAAATAACTACACCCGCCGCTCGACCATGCTGGAATAACGTACAAACCAGCGGCGCGCCAGGCGCGCGATCACTTCCGGGTTGCCGGTTTCCTC
>DASVLY010000439.1:0-2699 GCA_036384635.1 Noviherbaspirillum sp.
AGTACGCATGGACCTGGCCGCGCCTGAATGAAAGTTTTCATGGCACAGGCTGCACGCTGGCATCCGCGCTCGCGGCGCTGCTCGCGTGCGGCAAAGCGATGGTGGAAGCGGTCGAAGCGGCGCAGGCTTACTGCCATCAGACGCTGGTTGCGGCTTATGCGGTTGCCGACGGCCAGCACATACCCAATCGCTGGGTTTCACTTGAGGATGCTGTATGAAGGGACTGTATCTTGTCACGCCCGATTGGGATGATACGGAGAAGCTGCTGGAAGTGACCGAGGCCGGCTTGCGTGGCGGCGCCGTGCTGGTGCAGTACCGGCACAAGACGGCGTCGGCCGAAATGCGCCATGAGCAGGCAGCGCAATTGCAGGCGTTGTGCCTCAGGTATGGACGGCCGTTCATCGTCAACGATTTCGTCGACCTGTGCATGGCGCTGGATGCGGACGGCATCCACGTCGGCGGCACTGACATGGCGGTTGCGCAGGTGCGCGCGGCGGTTGGTCCGGCGAAGATCGTCGGCGCATCCTGCTACGGCAGCCTTGATCTGGCGAAGGATGCACATCGTGCAGGCGCCAGCTATGTCGCGTTCGGCGGGTTCTATCCGTCGCGCGTGAAAAAGTACGAGGTCACGACGCCGCTTGCAATCGTGACACAGGCCAGAGCCGAGATTCCGTTGCCGAACGTGGTGATCGGCGGGATGACGCATGAGAATGCGGCGCCGCTGGTTGCACTCGGCACCGATATGGTGGCGGCGATCAGCAGCGTGTATATGGCCGATGACCCGGAAGCAGCGGCGCGGCGGTTTGTTGCGCTGTTTTAGTCGTATCGCTGAAGCGCTGCGGCGAGGCAATCCAAGTCGTCGGTGGTGTTGTACAGATGCGGCGTGACGCGGACCGCGCTTTGGCCGTCGATCATCGGGGCTACGGTAAAGATCTTGTCCCGCTCGAACAAGTCGTCCGACACTTTCTTCGCATCCGCTCCCTTGATACGGAATGCGCCAATTGCGCATGAACGCTCCGGTTCCTGCGGCGTCAGCAGTTCGATCCGTGGCAACGCTGCGACGCGCTCCATCCAGTAATTTTTCAGATAGCGCAGGCGCGCTTCCTTATTCCTGCCGCCGATTGCGTTGTGGAACGCAATCGAATCTTCGATCGCAAGCACCGGCGCTGGCGGCGTCGTGCCGAAATGGGCGAGTTTGCGGATGTCGTCATCGGGATAGGTCGTGTCGCCGAACAATGGAGCGAGATCGGCAACGCGTTCCTTGCGCACATACAGCAGGCCGACGCCGAGCGGTGCGCCCAGCCATTTGTGCAGGTTCGCCGCCAGGAAGTCTGAGTGCAGATCCGCAATCCTGTAATCGACTTGCGCGAACGAATGGGCCGCATCGACGAACACGTCCACCCCATGCGCGCGCGCCATCTGCGCAATCTTCGCCACTGGAAGAATCTGCCCGGTCCGGTGCAGCATGTGCGTGAGCACGATGACGCGCGTGCGCGATGTGATCGCGCGCTGATACAGCGTCACGATCTCGTCGTCGTCTTGCGGATGGAGCGGCAGTTGTACGCGCGTCAGGCGCAAGCGGCTGCGCCTTTGCATCATTTCCAGCGTCTCGGTCACGCTGTCGTATTCCTGGCTGCCGGTGATGACCTCATCATCTGCGCAGAACGGATACCCCTGAATCAGGATGTTCATCGCTTCGGTCGCATTGCGCGTGATGATCAGTTCCTGCTCCGAAGTGCCGCAAAAAGTGGCTAATGCCCTTACAACATCGTCGGCACGCTGCGGGTAGCTGGTGCGCATGAAGTACGAGCCTTCTTGTTGGATCTGTCGGTTGTAGCGGCCAAACGCATTGGCCACCGGCTGCGCGGGGATGCTGAAGTAGCCGTTTTCAAGGTTGATGAAGTCGCGGCTGACGGCGTATTGAGCGCGGATCGTCGCCCAATACGCTTCGTCGGTGGGGGCGATGTGAGCTGGCTGAGTCAAGGGTGCCTCATGGTGAGGTTGCAATGGAAACATATTCTCACATGGTCAGAAGCATTTAGGCTGTGCCATCCTCTTGAAATGGTTGCATAGTCCTGTGGAGATATGCTGACTGCACCCCGATGAAATTATGTTTTCTGTCAACAAACAGGTGCTTGAATCTCGCTTGCGCATGCAGATATGGCGGTCTGCCGGATCGCCGCCCGGCTATAATCTCCAGATGCAAAACCTCCTCCACAACCTCAATCCCGAGCAGCTCGCCGCCGTCACTTTACCCTCGCAACCTGCACTGATCCTGGCCGGCGCCGGCTCCGGAAAAACCCGCGTGCTGACCACCCGCATCGCGTGGCTGATTCAAACCGGCCAGGTATCGCCGGCCGGCGTTCTTGCCGTCACCTTCACCAATAAGGCTGCCAAGGAAATGACCGCGCGGCTCGGAGCGATGCTGCCGATCAACACACGCGGGATGTGGATAGGAACCTTCCACGGCTTGTGCAACCGCCTTCTGCGTGCGCATTACCGCGATGCCGGTCTGCCGCAGACATTTCAGATTCTCGACTCGCAAGATCAGTTGTCGGCGATCAAGCGCCTGTTGAAATCGCTGAACGTCGACGATGAAAAATATCCGCCGCGTAACCTGATGTATTTCATCAACAGCGCGAAGGAACAGGGCTTGCGCGCGAAAGACGTCGAAGCCAACGACGACTACAACCGCAAGT
>DASVLY010000440.1:0-11653 GCA_036384635.1 Noviherbaspirillum sp.
CGGTTTCTGGAAAGATCCGGTATTGAACTATGCCGATCTTCCGGCAACCGGCAACACTGCCGGCGATGTGCACATGGTCACCGCGCTCAACCGCGCTTTTACATGGAACGGCTCGTCCTGGACGGCCCTGGCGGTTGACCAGAACGGCAACTACATGGTGCCGGGAATGCTGACGACAAATCTCATGAAGTTGAATCAGACAGCCGTAAAGAATACCCCTTGCGATGACGATGGCATGATTGCGCGGGATATGACGGGATTGATCCTGTCCTGCCAGTCCGGAAGCTGGCGCAATCCCCTGGAGTTCCGTCTTTCCAACCTCGTTTATAGCCAGGAATGGACGGTACACGCCCACGACGGTACGCCGCAAGACAGTTGGCTCGATCTCAGGTCGCTGCCGGGGTCTCGTCCGCTGTACCTGACAGGCTACGCCTACTGCTATGCCACAGGGTACCCAAGAGCGTATACATACGTCAACATGATGAATGCAGAAGGCAACTCCATTTTTGGCAATAACTACGTCTATGCAGGGGCTTGCATGTCAAGACACACTAGTACAGGTATAGGCGTGCTGAACAAAGGGACTATTGCTTTACAAAAGATTCCGAAAGATGCCATCCAACTCCACTTTCATACGGAGGTGGAATCCGGCGCGGCACCGGGGGACTATATCAACCTCGTAGTCAAGATATATAGCAGCGAGTAGATCGGACGTGATCCGCACGCAATCGAGGATACAAGCATGAGTATGAGACGCTTGCAGCAAGGCACGACGATCATTGAAGTATTGGGTGCGCTGTCCATCGCGACGATAATGCTGATGAGCCTGAACTTAATGATCGACGCCTCTCTGGATGATGCAAAGGGACAGCAGGCCGCATGGCATCAGGCGCAAGCGGTCAATGCCGCAAGCAAGTACATCACTGCCCACTATGATGGCAGCGATGGCGGTGAGAGCTTGGTGTCACAGACCTCCGACGGTTCGGTCGTCACCGTCACTGTCGCACAACTGAAAACCGGCGGCTTCCTGTCCAGCAGCTTTTCCAATACCAACGCCTTCAACCAGACGCCGTGCATCCTCGTGCGGCAATCCTCGCCGGGCAAGCTCGATGCGCTGGTGGCGACTTATGGCGGACAGGCGATCCCGGACCGGGACATTCCACTGGTGGGGATGAATGCCGGGCAGGGCGGAGGCTATATCAGCACCGCGGCGCCGGGAACGGCGCGCGGGGCTTCGTGGAGTCTGAACACCACCGCTTACCGTGGTGCGAAATGCGACGGCACGACGGTGCTGAACGGTTCCAGTGCCAATGACGGCGGCCATCTGGTGTCGAGCCTGTTTTACGACGGCCCCGGTCAATTGCCTGCCGACTTTTTGTACCGCACTGCGGTACCGGGACGATCGGAGCTGAACCAGATGAAGATGCCAATCGCAATGGCCGGCAATGCACTCGTGACTCCGGGGACCGCCTGCGACGGAACCCAGGCGGCGTTTGGAATCGTTGATGCAACGAGGACGCTGGCAGTCTGCGGCAAAGACAACTTATGGCACTCGACATCCAACTGGAAGGAACCCGTGTCGGACCATAACGCCCTGCTTGCCCTGGCAGGAAATACCGAGGGCGATGTGCGCATGGCGACGGACACGGGCAGGGCGTTCACCTACCACAACGGCAGTTGGGTTGCCCTGGCTGTCGATGAAAACGGCAACATGAATGTTCCGGGCACCTTGACCGCCCAGACCGTACATGCGACCAACCAGGTCAATTCGGACGGCACCATGACGGCACAGGGGGATATCACTTCGAACGAGACTGTCACCGCGAATGGTGTCAGAGGCAATTGGGTAGATGCGACCAATTGGCTTCAGGGCCCGTCCATGTATTTCAATCAATGGGGCGCTGCGGGTACGGCATGCGACATTGTCAACGCCGATGGTTCGACGACTTGGCCGCTAGGCACTATGATGCGCGACCGCAATGGCTATACTCTTAGCTGCGTCTGGACCAATTCAGGCAGTAAATTCATGTATGAAAATACAACCCCGCCGTGAAAAATCTTTTGAGGAACTCCGTGTCCATGCGCTCGCCATACTGCGGCTATCGCCCAACGGAAACATTGGCTGCCGCATTGCAACATCGGAATGCGTATGTCGGCCGTTCCTGCCGGGTTCTGCGCACTCGCCTGGCGTTGGCTGCCGTTGCACTGTTTGTCAGCAGCAGCGCCAGCGCATGCTGGGAAGAGGCGGCCGCGCAATATGGCGTGAACCCTTACCTGTTGTATGCCATCGCCAAAACGGAATCGAACTTCAATCCTTCTGCCGTCAATCGAAACAAGGATGGTTCATATGACATCGGTCTGATGCAAATCAACAGCCGTTGGCTGCCTACTTTACGCAAGTACGGCATTGAAGAAGCGCAGTTGTGGGATGCCTGCATCAACATTCAGGTCGGCGCATGGGTGTTGGCGCAGAATATGCGCCGCATGGGAAATTCATGGGAGGCGGTCGGAGCTTACAACGCACGGGACTTCGAGCTTCGCATGAAGTATGCGCGAAAGGTCTACCGGAATATCCCGCCGGAGGTGTTGTCCGCCAAACGCTGATCGGAGCAATATGTCGATTGGCAACCCGTCCTCGTCGAAGCGTAATGGAACCGCCTTGAAGCTGATGACATTCATAAGCAGCAGCGGTTTATCCGGCCGGCACCACATGCCGCCTCGAAGATACGCGCTTAATTCTTGACAAAAAATCCACCTTAGAAATCAGCATGAAGCGAATGCACATCAACCCGGCACGCCTGGGAGCGGTCCCGTGCAGGGATGTACCCAATTGCTGGGTGCTTTCGAATTCCGACATGCAGGAAATGACCATCGCCTGCACGGATTCTGACAACAAGTTGTTCACTGTCACCATCAGAATGGCAAAGTTGCTGCCAGACGCGCAGGCCTACCAGCTGGCAGCGGCCCTGATGTTGAACAGTGAACCGAAAAACGTCAATGGCGGCGCAGTTGCCTACGACGTCGACAACGACACTTTCCTCTATTGCAAAAAAATCGACGCGAGAATGCTGACTCTCGCTTCTTTCAGCAATCAGATCGATGAAGCTTTTGCAACAGCGCACACGCTGCACCGGCTTTTGCTCCATGCGCAGGAGGACATCGGCCCCAGGTCCATCCCGGCGGAGATGTCTATACCCATGAATTTTTTGCCCCAAAGGAAACTATCATGAGCGGAATGAGCGGGATCAACAACACACAACAACAAAACATCGCCGCTTCGACAAGCACCGGTTTGCCTCAAGGTGCGCGGACCATCTCTTCCTTCGAAGAGAGGCTGAAAGACTTTGACAACGGCCTGAAAAAATTACGCGAGAAATTCTCCACGAACTCCCATGGCAGTGTGCTGCATGGGCGGCAAGAAGAAACGGCAGCGGCAGGCCATGGACTTTCCTCTCCCCCAAATGCTTTTGAGAATCCGAAGCCCCGGAATCAAAAGGTCATCCGTTACGAGCGTGGGTATGCCATGCTCACCCCCGTCGATTTGAATGGCAGGCCAAAGAGTTTCACGGCGCTGCAAGGCGCTGCAGGTCCGATCGCCATGAACCTGGCGGCCGGGACACCAGGGGGGAGAGAAACGGCCATGGCAACGGCGCTATTCAAGCACGTCATGGCTTACGGCAAGGACGCCTCACTGCAGACGCCGTCCATCGATGCCAGCCCCATTACCATCGTCTCCGGAAAATCGCAAACGCTCATGCCGGATCTGGCCGTCAGTTTGTTGCTGTATGCGCATCCGGAAAGGAGCGCCGAGCAGAAAATCTGGAATTGGCGCAACGACAAGCATCTTCGGTTGACAGGTGAGCAGGCGGACCAGCTTGCGACGCGCATGTCGTACCATGGCATCGATCCAGCGAGTGTTCGGTTCACCGCCGCCGAGAAAGCAGCGGTATTCGTACTCGCAGCAAACGAGACCTTCGTTATCGGTAGTTCGGAAGACAACACGGTAAAGATCAACGGCTCCATTCCGAACGCGACGTGAAACCGGCATTCCATTCCTGACTGTTACGAGTCCGAATCCAAATCCAAATCCGGGTCGGCGGCAGCCGACGAGGATTCGGCAGCGTTCACCAACCACTCCTGGCAGACCAGCTCGAGCCGGTAACCCTGGCTATACGCGGTACGAATGATGACGCCCCGGTCTGGGCCGAGTTGCAACTTTTTACGCAGTTTATATACGTGTTGCTCGATCGTACGGCCGGCCACCTCGCTGTCTGCGCTCCAGATCGATGTGCCGATGGTTTCGCGGGAAATGTAGACGCCGGGAGAAGAAAAAAACATCCAGGCCATGCTGAACTCGCGCGGTGTAAGCTCGATAGGCGCTCCCTGATAGGCAAACTTGCTTGTCTCGCGATCCAGTGAAAATCCTGCCAATTCGATCATACGGCGCACATTACGGCGATTGCTGCGTCGTACCAGTGCATGTGCCCGTGCCACCAGTTCGACCGGCTCGAACGGTCTGAGCAGCACATCATCGGCACCGCAGTTGAGCACAAGCGCGGTCACCTCCGCGCTATGTACCGCCGATAAACCAAGGACCGGCGTGTGATCTCCGGAACGGCAATTCAACCAGGACAGAATACTATCGTCGTCGTTCGGCGCGACTGCAAAATCGATGAGAATCAGATCGAAGCTTTGCCGGCGCAAGGCGCGAAACAGCAAGGTCTCCGCGGGGTAGGGCGTGCAGTCGAACCCCGCCTTCCTGAACGTGGCACGAACCACTTCCAGGACAGACGTGTTGCGTATAAAGCATGCAATATTCATTCGCTTCTTTGAATAAGCCGGCAGTGAACGGGACCGGTGGCGTCAACGCACCTCCGTTGCAAGCCGCCACATCGGCATCGCTTGATGCGCACCGGATGGCAAAATCCGGCACCAATTTTCCTATGGTAAATGCAATTGTCTATTTTGACCACTAGCGACTAGTGCCTGTCATCATGAACTTGCCAAACGTTCTACCCGCCTATCCGCCGGTTGCGGCTGCAGTGGCACGAACTTCTCCGGCCGCAGGTCACAAATACATGAAAATTTGTGGAACTGCGCTTCGCTGCACTGCCACACACGATTACCCGCCGGTCGCCGACCGGACAAGTGAATCTTGAATGTGAAATTAATGAGGAGAGAATATGACCAAACTATGCCGTCTGGTACGTCGTACGATAATCCGCTGGCAATTGCGCAACCTGGAGGAACAGGCAGCGAGCATTATGGAAGCACGCCAGCATGCGCTCGCCCGGCTGATGGATATTCAGCGTGAAAGCGTTTTTAAACAAGAGCTTCTGCGGAGTTATTCAACCCCGTTGAGCATACGTGCCGCACGCTGGTGACGCCTGCGTCCCGGGACTGGAAAAAGACGCATCAATTCACTGCCAACTGTTCTATCGGTGGTTCAGGCCGCTGGCGGGTACGGCCTGAACCGGATATAAAAAGTCATCCTCCGCAATGGTCGAAGCGCGAAGGAATCGCTCCCCGCACATCAAAGCGTCTCTCTCATCAAGCAAACAATGATATTGCCCCCTCAACCGACGGAGGCAAAAGGGATGAACCGCATTATCAACCGCCGCGCGAAGCAAGGCGGCTTCAGCGCGCGCGTTGGCGCATCAGCTCGAAGTGATCGATGAACTTGGGCAGGCCCAATTCCAGCCCTCCTTCCAGGCGTTGCGCACGTTGCATGAGAGTGGAGCAGTCGTCCGGCGCATTCTTGAACAGCAGGATGACCGACTGCGCGCCATCGACCCTCACCTGCAGCCCATGAGCAAAAATTCGGCCCAGCATCTGCAGATGGTCTGTCCACCACTCGTGGGAGCGGCTGTGGAGCTTATTGAGCGCCATCACGCCTCCCGGCCGTAATGCCAGATAGCAGCTACGATAGAACTCCTCTCCTGCCAGGGAGTCGGGGATAGTGAAGGACTGGTCGTAGCCGTCGCAGAGCAGTACGTCACAGGAATTCGGATGCATTTCTATGTAGTCCCGGCCATCGGCGATGACGACTGAATGTCTTTCGTCATCAGGCGGCACGCAGAAATAAGAACGTGCAATGGCGACAATATACGGATCGATTTCGACTGTCACCAGGCGCGTTGCGGGAAGGCGCCGGTAAAGAAATTTGGTTTGCTCGCCGCAGCCGAGGCCAATCAACAGAATGTCGTCAAGACGTGGAGCAAGCGGCAGCGCTTGCAGCATGGTGCCGAGATAGTTCGACATCAGCCCATCCGGCGTACCATCAGGCATGCTGAGCTGCATTTCGCCGTGTGAGTATCTGTCGTCGCCCTTCACCATCAGCTTGCGACAGCCGTTCGCCTCAACGAGCCGGTAAGGTGTACCTTCAATCGGCGTTTCAATCGCCTTTTCCTCAACAGCCTCAATAGTACAGGTATCCATACACTCTCCCCTGGTCAGTACCTCATTCCGCAGGCATTGCGCGGATAGTTCTCAGCCCTCCGCTCAATAACTGAAAGGAAACAGCGGGTGAGGAATCTCGATTGCTTCGCGAGTGCTCTTGACCTCGCCGCGCTGGTAGCGCCACTTACAGATTTTTTTTGCGCCCTTGGGGGTTTGCGCCAGTACATTGATCGTGCGCAGCGTCGTGCTGTGGTCGAATGTCCCTGACATCACGAGTTCAACATGAAACATTTTTTCCGGGCGTTCGATTGCCGTATTTTGCAGCGTGGCCATATTGTGTTCTCTCCATCTTCTCCGTCGTCTCAGACATACCGTGGCCCGGTATGCCGGTGCAAATTATCTATTCTTCATCCGGCATTTGGTCATCTTGGCCGACCGGTACGCCATCCTCGGTACCGTCTTCCGACGGCGTACCACGCCGTGCATCTTCGACTCCCTGTGCCAATGCCGCTTTCACTGCCTGCACTGCCGCGTCGAAATTTGCACACCATTGGCCGTTGGAGGCCTCAAGCCTGCACGCACCGGGCACAAGCGTAGCGTCGGCCTTGACCGGCCAGTCCAGCTCGGGCAGCAGCGCCGCATCCTCCGGATGCACCCGCAACAGCGCATCAACCAGTTTCGGCGGTGCTTCCAGTAACACTCGTTTGAGGGCAGCGCCGATCCGCTCCTGCGGCGTTGTGTCCATTACGAGGCGGTCGTACAAGGTTTGCGCGAGGCTGACGACGATGTCTTCCACGCGCTCCAGGATGGTGTCATTAGCCTGTTGTAGTGACCGCAGCAGTTCGGCGGCCTGCGTGATCGCGCGCTTCTGCTCGGCTGCGGTCAATTGCTGCGCCTGCTTGCGCGCATCGGCGAGAATGCGCTCGGCTTCGGCCCGCGCCTTCCCCAGGATATCGTTCGCATCTTTGTGTGCGTCTTCGACCAGGGCGCCGGCTTCGCTCCGCGCTTCGCTTAATACGCCTTCCGCGTCGGCTTGCGCGGCGCGCATAAGCAGTTGGGCTGCGCGCCGCGCATTGGCCGAGATGGGCAGCGCATCGGACTTCAATATTCCGTGAGACGCGCGCAAATGAGGATTATCGGAAATCGTATCGACACAAAAACTGTTCATGGCAATCTCGCTTGTTTCAAGATGCTGTCAAGCTGGCGGCATGTGCATGACACATTTGCCAGCAGCGTTGGGCGCGTACCGCCGATCCGGCTGCCGACCTTCGTTGGACCGGCAGCAAGGTTTCCACCCGGTTTGCAAGCGGCTCCGGAAGCAGTAGCCGCAGCCTCGTCCAGATGCCGGGAAAACCGTGTTCGAGGCAACTCGCCAGCTCCGTCAGTCCGCGCACTTCCAGCGGGTCTGCGGGAAGGAAGGTGACTTCCGCGCACCCCTTCAGAGGCTGGGTGCCGGCAATGCTCATGCACCATCTGCGCTCGGAAATAGGCAAGAGGCTCAGCACGGACTGATCCTGTGCGCGTGCAGCGATAAGGCCGCAGAACAACTCCGCCGCCTTGCGCAGCTCTGCCTGGGCGTGCACCGCTGCGACCTGCCAGCCCGGATCGAAGTCGTCGGGGAAGTCTGTCTGCACACCTGCCTCCGCGCACCAGAAGCCGTATTGATCGCGCCGGGCGAGCAGATCGGCCGCCGGCTGCAGGCGGGCAGGGATGTTGACCGCATAGCTCCACGGGGCAAACCACCAGTCGATGAAAGTATCCGACAACATCCTTACCCCCCCTTTCATTCATGCATATACATCGCTACCGAGTCAGGCCGTTCCCACGGCGGGTTGTTCGCCGGGTTGTTCGCCCGATGCTTTCGCCTTGGGTGCTGCGGCCTTTCTCTTGCCAAATTTCAAACCGCCGTTCACCACCGCGAAGACGCCAGCCGCCACTCCCAGCAAGCCGATAACGGCCAGCGAAATCAGCGTGCTAAGCAGACTGCTTGCGGAGTCCACCTGGACCTTGAACGGGCCGACCATGGTCCATTTCACAGCCGGCAGCGGCACTTCCCCGGGAGTCAATACCACAGACACCTTGGAGCGGCCATCTTCATTGGACAGGCCGGGAATGCTGGATGCAACAAGGCGCTGGATGCGGGGAGTGATGGCATCTTCATCGATCGGCGGCCGATACTTGATGAATACGGCAGCGGAGGAGGGCAAAAGCGGCTCGCCGGGCGCAACCCGCTCCGGCAACACGACATGCACGCGAGCGGAAATCACGTTGTCGAATTGCTGCAGCGTGTAGCCGAGTTCTTCAGACAAACCGGCAAGATAGCGCACACGCTCCTCCAGCGGAGTGGAAATCATGCCTTGCTTCTTGAATACCTCGCCCAGGCTCTCCCTGCTACGGCGCGGCAAACCGGCAGCATTCATGATGGCGGCCGCGCGCGACAGGTCGGTATTGGACAGCACCAGGTTGACCCCTTCCTTGGACGGGCGCTTATCGACCGCTATGCCCTGCCTGTTCAGCACCATGACGATTTCGTTGGCGTCGGAGTCCGTGAGGTTCGACTGCAGAACCACCTCCCTGGAACAAGCGCATAACAAGCCGATCATGCATATCATGCCTATGCGCAGGAGCATGCGCGATACGCCGGCATAACCTGGAACGCTAAAGTCGACGCGCGGCAATTGTTGGGTTATTAGAAAGCGTGCCATAGGACTACTGGAGCTTGGTAAGGGAATCGATGGACGTTGCGGCCTTGGAGACGGTCTTGGAGATCATCTGCGTACGCAGTTGAAAATCGCTCAGAGCCATCATTGCCCGCATCAGATGCATTTCATCGCCGGTGCGAGTCGCCTGCTCCAGCAGTTTGGAGACGTACTGCTGGTCTTTCTTCAATTCGCTGGAGAGGTTGGCAGTGCGCTCGACGACCGCCTTGCCAAGTGAATTGTTCTCGCGTGCGGAGCCCGATTTTCCGCTGACTCCTGCAATGCCTTCGGCATTCATGTACCGTCCCAGAGCCTCGCGGAACTGATCGCTGCCGCTATGATCCAGCGCCTGGATCTCGATCTTGAACTGTCCGCCGGAATCGGGCGCATCAGGGGATGTGCGCATTTTTGATGCAGCCATTGCAACGATATCTGAATTCACGTTCGCTCCTCCTAGAAAAGGACATTGCTGTCGGTTGCTCTTATGTTCTTGCGTTCATATTTCTTGTGTAACAGACGAGGGGGGCAAGGTTCCAGGCTCTGGCCTTGTTTTCTTATGCAGCAAATGCAACTCTTATGTCCCACATGTCCCTATCTTGTGTTCTTGTGTGGCGAATGGAGGGGAATGAGTTCCAGCTTTCAGCCGCATCTTCCATTCAATTTGCTATCTCTTTTCAAGAAGGCGCGCTCGAGCGTGAAGGGATGTAGTGCAAGGCGTCGCAATGGGGCGAGGAACCAATCCAGCGCAACACAGCAACGCTAAAAAGACCTTGAGCAGGGTTCTAGTTTCGGTTTGGCCGGTCGCTCGAAGGCGATTGCGGCGTTGCAAATGCTCGTCGGGGGAGCCACCCCGACCGCGGCTTTGCGCCTTGCACTCACCTCCGATCAACTCGGCCAAACCGAAATTTGAAGGTGGTCGGACCACTAGCGGCGATACGACGCGGGCGGCTCGCCCAGGCTCTCCAGCTCGACTTCCCGGCCCGGGTCATTCATCGCGATCAGATGGTTCACTACGGCATACACCTGGGCTACTGCCTCGTAGCTGGATATAGGAACCACGGTATCCTCGCGACAGGTTGCGTATAGCGTACGCGCAAGCCAGACGTGGCGGATCACCGGGATGTTGAATTCGCGCGCACGCTGGATCATTGCCTGGGCAATATTGTCCTTGCCCTTGGCAAGCACAACCGGCACCATGGCTTCTTTCGGGTCGTAGAACATGGCGACTGCAAAGTGCGTCGGATTGACGACTACCGCGTTGGCATTTTGCGTTTTCGACGGCGGATCTTCATTCGCCCATTGGCGCGCCAGTTGCTTGCGCTCCCCCTTGACGATCGGGTCGCCTTCCGATTCCTTGAACTCGCGCTTGATCTCCTCCTTGTCCATCATCAGATCCTTCTTGTGGAAAGCTTTCTGTATCCCCAGGTCGATAACGCTGGCAATAAGACAAATAAGGATAAGCGTGTGAAAAACGGAGCGCAGCATTTCGATGAAGCCGTAGTACGCATCGTTGGGAGTGCCGCCGGCCAGATGGATGATCGATGGTAGTCTCGGATATACCAACACATAGACGAACCAGCCGATCAGACACATCTTGGCGGTGGAGAGCAAGACCTCGAACAGTTTCTTCTTGGAGAAGATCCCCTTGAAGCCATTGACCGGATTGAGCTTGTCGAATTTAGGCGTGGCCGCTTCCGGTGCGATCAGGACACCGAACTGCCCCCAGAAGGAAATGATCCCTATCGGAATGCACACCACGAAGCAAATCGCGAACACGACGAGAAGGAGTATGCCTGCCCCAATCATCATTTCCATCAGCGCAGGCAGGAATGGTTTGCCCACGCGCATGATGCTCAATTCCATGAGCGAATGGATTGCCCCCCGCCACATCTCCTCAGTGCCGAACGCGATTTCCATCATGATCAGCAAAGGCCCGAGCTTGGCCAGATCCCGGCTGACCGGAACCTGGCCTTTCTTTCGGGCATCCTCGACTTTTTTATCTGTTGGTTCTTCTGTCTTTTCGTCACTCATGGCAGCTCCGGCACAATGAGGTTGACTATCGTGGGATCACCTGCAACAACTCCGACACGATATCGAGGAGACGAGCGAAATCTCCCGCCACGTAATGAGAAAGAGTAGGCCAGAACGCGATCACCATAAACATGCCAAGCAGGCTCTTGATCGGGGCCGATGACGAAGTTACCTGCAGGCTGGATGCGAACACTCCGATCATCGCAAACGCAAACTCGACGAAAAGCAATGGAATGATTACCGGGGCGCCATACACGATGATGTACCAGGATAATTCGCCGAAACGCTTGATCAGAACGTCGATGTGTCCTGGTTCAAAGGGAGGCGTGAGGCCGAACGCAGGCCACAGGGCGTAGCTCTCCATCAGGATGCGCACCAGTGCCACGAACAAACCGGCCTGGATCATCACCACGCCAATCGCCTGGAGCAGGATGCCGCCGAGCGAACTGGCGTCACGGTCAAGGCTGCCGCTGTTGGCTTGCACCTGGACCGCCGCGCGTTGCGAGTCCACGATAGCCGCCACC
>DASVLY010000441.1:0-2462 GCA_036384635.1 Noviherbaspirillum sp.
TCTTGCGGTCGTACGTCTTGCGCGCGTTCTCTGTTTCCACCGCCAAGTTGTGCAGCTTCTTCTCCATTTCGAAACGGACGAAGGGGTTCTGGCGCGACGACGGTTTGATGTCTTCCACCTTGATCTTGTCGATCATCTTCAGGCGCGACGTAGCCTGGCGTGCCTTGGACTTGTTGGCCGAGAAGCGGCGCACGAAGTCCTGCAGGTCGGAGATGCGCTCCTTGGCCCGCGCGTTGGCAGCCTGCAGGCGTTCGCGCGCCTGCAGGGAGGCTTCCATGTAGTCGTCGTAGTTGCCCGGGTAGACCTTGAGCGTGCCGTAGTCCATGTCGGCCATGTGCGTGCAGACCGAGTTCAGGAAGTGGCGATCGTGGGAGATGATGATCATGGTGGAATTGCGCTCGTTGAGCACCGATTCCAGCCAGCGGATCGTGTTGATGTCGAGGTTGTTGGTCGGCTCGTCCAGCAGCAGCACGTCCGGGTTCGAGAACAGCGCTTGCGCCAGCAGCACGCGCAGCTTCCAGCCGGGCGCGACGTTGCTCATCGTGCCGTTGTGCTGGTCGGTCGGAATGCCCACGCCCATCAGCAGTTCACCCGCACGCGCTTCAGCGGTGTAGCCGTCGTATTCAGCGTACTTGGCCTCCAGGTCGGCGGCCTTCATGTAGTCGTCGTCGGTCGCTTCCGGGTTCGCGTAGATGGCATCGCGCTCCTGCGCGGCGGCCCACATTTCGGTGTGGCCCATCATCACCACGTCCAGCACGCGCATGTCTTCGTACGCGAACTGGTCCTGGCGCAACTTGCCCAGGCGCACGCCTGGCTCCAGGATGACGTTGCCCGAGCTCGGTTCCAGATCGCCGCCCAGGATCTTCATGAAGGTCGACTTGCCGCAGCCGTTGGCGCCGATCAAGCCGTAACGGTTGCCTTCGCCGAATTTGACGGAAATGTTTTCAAACAGCGGCTTGGGGCCGAACTGCATCGTGATATTGGCGGTGGAAAGCACTGAAAAAGCCTCTTGCAGAATGGGATTTCGGGAAGCCTCGATTTTACCATTCCGCGCGGCCCTCACCGTAGCAGAGCCGCACGCGCCGCCATGAAGGCATCCGCCGAACGTTGAAGCGCCGCCGCGTCGATGCGCGGCCGATACAGTTGTCCGCCAATGCCGAAACCGGCCGCGCCCGCCGCAACGTAGGCCGCCATGCTGTGCGGATGAATGCCGCCGACCGGGAACAGCGGCGTATTCGGCGGCAGGACAGAGCCGATCGCCTTGACCGCGGCAGGCGGGATCATCTCGGCCGGGAACAGTTTCAGCCCATGTGCGCCTGCTGCCAGCGCACTGAATGCTTCTGTTGGTGTGGTCACACCAGGCAGCGTGATCATTCCATGCTTGGCCGCATGCGCGATCACCTCCGGCGCGCAATGCGGCGACACGATCAGGCGTCCGCCCGCCTCTCTCACTGCATCGACTTCGTTCACATTGAGCACGGTGCCCGCGCCGACCAGCGCATCGTCCGGCGCGATCTTGAGCAAGGCATGCATTGCATCGATTGCTCCGGGCCGGTTCAATGGCACTTCCAACATTCGAAAGCCGGCGCCGAACAGGATGCGACCGACGCCCGGCGCCTCGGCCGGCGTCAAGCCGCGCAGGATGGCGACGAGCGGACAGGGGGTAGGATTGAACAGATTCGTCATGGCTCACCTTTTGAGATCGAACAGCGCGCCCAGCGCAGCGACATAGACGCTGTCAGACTGCCATGCGCGCGCGGTCATCCCGAACAATTCCAACGCGCTCAGATAGTGTGCCGCCAGCGCGGTAGTGCCGACCACCTGCAGCGGCGCATCGAGGTGCCCGCCCGTCCTTTGCAGGATGTCTTGCAGTTCTGCACCAATCAGCAGCCCCGAAAAGTAGGACGGCGCATGCTCGGCAGGCATCGTGTCAGTCACCACCAGCGCCCGGCAGCAGAATGCCGTATGCGTGAAGCTGCCGTGACGCGCGGCGCGCAATCCCGCCTCGAATGCGGCCGGCACCGGTTGCTGCTGCGTGCTCATGATCTTCGACAGCGTGCCGTGCTGCGACATCAGCGAGAACAGTTCGCCGGTCATGAAGGTGTAGAACTCGGTCATCCTGCCGTTGTCGATACGCACCCATTTGCTGTGCGTGCCCGGCAGCAGAAACCAGCCGCTGGCGGCGGAGAGCTCCAGTGCGCCCAGCACCTGGGTTTCCTCGCCGCGCATCACATCAGGCGTGCCTTGCGCATCCTTGTACTGGTAGCCGGGCACGATACGGCAACGCACGCGCTCAATACCGGTTTCGATTTCCATCAGCGCATCATGCAAGCGCGATAGCGGCTGATCTACGGGCAGGTAAGGCGTTTCGCGCCAGCCGTTGCGGCTACCCACCATGCCGGACATGACCACGTCGGCACTTCCCAGCCCCAGCGTGTACAGCAAATGCTTTAACGCCGCCT
>DASVLY010000442.1:0-6359 GCA_036384635.1 Noviherbaspirillum sp.
AGCGCACGCGGCGGCCGACGAAGGTAGAGCTGAGTAACATCAGCACCTGGTTCCTAGTGAAAGTGCGTCAGAAGGTTCCGATGGCCGACCTGATCGCCTTTGCGGTCGACACGGCCATGCGTCTAAGCGAGATCATCAACCTCAAATGGGCCGACCTGAACGAGCAGGACCGGACGATCATCATCCGCGACCGGAAGCATCCGCGCGCGAAGACTGGCAACGATCAGGAGGTCCCTCTCTTGGGAGATGCGTTCGACATCATCAAGCGCCAGCCGAAAACGGAGAAGGAAGCGAGGATCTTTCCAGTTACCGAAGGGACCGTCAGCAGCCTCTTTCCCCGCGCCTGCAGGGCCCTAGGCATCGAAGACTTGCGGTTCCACGACCTGAGACACGAGGGGGTATCGCGCCTGTTCGAACAGGGATACAGCATTGAACAGGTGGCCTTGGTGTCTGGCCATCGAGATTGGAAAATGCTGGCTCGGTATACTCAGATTCGGGCTAGGGATCTTCATCGAACTCCCCTTCCTCATGGCCGCGATCGCTAAATAGAACTTGGCCATTTACTTGCGAAATAATACAAAAGGAGGAAAGTATGGATTTAGATGATTCGACCGACAAAGTCAGACGCAACGTCATCGTTTTTTCGTGCGCGATCATTGCGATCACGGTCCTTAAGATCTCCGTAAATCATGGGTCGCTCTTCGGCCTGGAGATAAAGACAGCGTCCCCCGGCCGTGTCTGGCTCTTGTTTTTTTTCGCTGCAGTTTATCTGTTGCTGCGCTTCCACTTCGATGGCGCAACATTGCAAGCGCGAAAAAATGCCGCCAACGAATTTATGTCCGGCATGCTCAAGGACCTCTCTGCGTTCCTCAAGAAAAAACTGTTTGCATTGGTGTTAGCCAAGGATGACAGTGCCCGCAGATACGCCGAGCCCGCCCCCGGAACATTCTTAGGAGGCCTGGCATTGAACCATTCTCTGACCAGCCTCAAACTCGATTTCGACATTGTTGAGCAAAATGGCGAAAGCAGTTGGTCAATTTGGCCCCGCGTCACCCGACTCAGGGAAACCAATGCGAGAGCTATGAATATCAATGCTGAGTACGACAACGAGCGCGTGGAATATGTAAGCGGCCCAATCCTGGTCCCGACATGCGCCCACCTCGAATTTTTCAAGGTCCTCGTCAGACGTCTTCTTTGGATTTTGTATTCCAAGGGACTGGTCGACGTACTGGTTCCTTATCTACTTGGCCTGGTCGCCCTAGGGATCTGCGTTGTACGGGTCAGCGAGACAATTTTCAGGCACCTCTGATACATCAGTCATACATCAGTCTTTTTCCCTATGAAGATTGGCTCCTCAGAGAAAAAGTGACGCCAAAAGGTACGCTATCACTTCCGGCTGTATCCCTTCATTGCCGGCGCGGCCGCCATCAATTCAGCGGGAAATAGCTGCAGGTAGGCCCTGGCAATTTCGGGATTCCCCACGTTGAGCCAGTCAGCACACTGTTCACGCGGAATAATGACTAAGCTGCGCTTTTCGTGACCGGGCCTGTGAAAGCGACGCATCAACGCGTGGTCGTCTGCGTTGACGGTGAGCTGCGTGAAAGAAAGGCGCTCGCCATCGTCCCACGCCCGCCAGAGCCCTGCCACGAAGAAGGGCGACCCATCGGCCATGCCGATCTCCCACCGCTCTGCCTTCCCGCTCTCCCAATTCGGCTCGTAGAATCCCATCGTAGGAACGAGGCAAGTCTGCGCGGCGTGCCATGCCCCCGAATAGCTGCGCTTCTCGCCGACCGTCTCACCGCGAGCATTTAACGTACTCAGTTTAAATCCGCCGGGCATCTTATCCTTGGGGATCATCCCGTATGTTGCGAGTGTGAGTTCGGGACTACCATCCTGGCCCGCACGAATAATGGGGGCCGCGTAGTCTTGCCAGACTTGTTCTTTCCAAGGCGGCAGGCCATCGGTCGATAGGCCCGTCATAGCCTCTAGAACCTCCGCATCAGTCGGGCGGTAATTTACGCACATTATCAGCCACCAGACCTAGAGGCTGCGGCGCGACGGTCATCGGCTTCAGTAAGCTCAACATCGATTTCCGTAGGTTCCCCCGCACGTCGACGCCATCCTAGTTCATACGCGTCCCGCACAATATCCCGAAGGTCCGCATACGCACGGATCGAGGCTGCATCTCGCTCATCAGGCACAAATTGATGCCACAAGCCGCTACGCGTGAACTTCGAAAGGGCCCTGGCGGCTAAGACCTCGGAGAGGCCGTCAAAATTTAGATCCATTTTTTCGGCGTAGACTGTAATTTCTCACTTTATGGCATATGTCGAGCAAACTTTTCAAGCTCATCCGTTTCATCAAAAAGGTGGCCCTGACTCAGCTTGGCCGAACGCGATTTGCCATGTTTGCCAATATGAAACAAGAGGGCTACGGTCACCTCCTATTCGCTCGATGCCGTAAATCACCATTCCTCTCTGGTCGCACAAAAGGATCTCCGGATTGAGCAAACACATTAATCGGCCAGGAAAGAATCTCAAATGGGGATCGAGCCCCTCATTGAAGTTCAGAATCTCTGCAATCGATTGAAACTCGGCTGCACGGTCATGCACTCGCGAAATCTTCAGCTCGCCGACCACCGGCACCGCCTGGCGCCTCTCGGCAACGGTAAGGTTCACCCCTTGCCTCTTGAGCGGGCGCACAGTCACGAGAATGCCCCGACGCGGCGGTCGGCTCATCTGCGCCCCGTGGCCAGGTCCGGCAACGGGGGCGACGTCTAACTCATCGGCCCGTGGATGAGGCTCCATTTGTTCTTGTGAGAAACTCACGATATACCTCTAATACTGTATGCATATACAGCATTCTAAATACAAAGGGGACGCGTCGCCAGCCCAGATTTGCGTAGGCGTTGCGGGAGGCGATCTCACATGTCTGACAGACGAAGTTTGTGACATTTAGGGAGTTTCCTGATTGTGTGTTCTTCGTGCCTTCCGTACCCTGAATCCATCGCTCGAATCCGCACCTGCGGTTCGTTGTGATTTTGGAGCAGTGATATGGAAGAAACGAATACCCAAGGCACGATCTTAATAGTGGAGGACGGCCCAGACTTACGCACGCTCCTCGCAGACGTCTTTGAGGGAGAGGGATATAAGGTGTTAATTGCGGCGAATGGGAAGGAGGCGCTCAGGATTCTGGATTTCCAAGTCGTTGACGTGATCCTAACCGACTTCCGTATGCCAATCATGGGGGGCCTTATCCTCGGACAGACAGTGAAGGCCGAGACGCGTCTTAAGCACATCCCAGTCATCTTGCTGAGCGCCACTCCTATGGCAGATACATGGGAAAAGTTTGGAGTCTTCCAAGACTACCTCTGGAAGCCCGCGCCACTAGAGGACATCATCGAAGCCGTTCGCCTGGCTCAGACCCACGGCAATGGGGGCGCCCAAAGGCTGGCATCCTGATGCGGCATGCAAAAAGCAGTGCAGACGTCTGCACTGCTCTTAACCTCAAAACAGTCCTGCCGGCTCCAGCTGGCGATCCCAGCTGTAAATCAATAGCTCGCCCCGCCTAGCTGCCTTCCCGCCGCCACCAACCGTGTAATCGATAGTCAACTCCTCCATCTGGAATCCGGCGAATATTTCTCGGATCGTCGGATGGTCGTTAATACTGACGATTGCTTTGCCCTGCAGCGCCCGCATCATCGCCGACATCCGCTCATATTGCGCGACCGGGAAAGGCACTCCGTAGCCCTCGGTCTCGAGGTAGGGCGGGTCCATATAGAAGAACGTATGCGGCCTGTCGTAGCGCTCGACGCACTTGGCCCAGTCGAGACGCTCGATCTGCGCCGCAGCTAGGCGCAAGTGTGCCGTCGACAGCATCTCCTCGATCCGGAGTAGGTTGACGGGAGGCGCCGTCGTGGCCGTACCCCACGTCTGTCCCTCGACCTTGCCGCCGAAGCAGTGCTGCTGCAGGTAGAAGAATCTCGCCCCACGTTGAATATCGGTCAAGGTCTCTGGTGGCGTGTCCTGCAGCCACTTGAATATCTCCCTGCTGGACAATGACCACTTGAACTGGCGGACGAACTCCTCCAAGTGATTTTGGACGACACGGTACAAATTGACCACGTCGCCATTGACATCGTTGATCACCTCGACTTTCGCTGGAGTCCGCAAGAAGTACAATGCGGCGCCGCCGGCAAACACTTCAACATAGCAAGTGTGGGCAGGAAAACGGGGAATGATGATGTCGGCCAGGCGACGCTTGCCGCCGAGCCAAGGAATGATAGGGGTTGGTGTTGCCACTGTGAACCTTTCTTGTTGTGGTAGACTCCTGCCCGCCTCGCGAGGCTGGTAGGGCCTTGCTTGATTCACTGCTCACTCCAGTGGATTGAGGCCCGGTCCGGTTGCTCCAACAACCGGCCGGGCGCTCTACTCTTACTGCTGTCCTGCTTCGTTAATCATTTGCTCTGCACGGTGGTACTTGTCGACGCAGGAATTGAGGTCCCGCACGATGTCATCGCCTTCGAGCGCGAAATCGAGAATTCGACCAGCAGCCGCTGGCAGAAGGTTGGCTCGCGCTTCTCGATCCCCAGCGGCGGCAGCTTGGGCAGCGGCGGCTGCACTAGCCGCGCCGACGGCGACTGACAGGCGCACAGCACCAGTGCGCAACTCATAACGCAAAGCATCCGTCCCTTTTTTTGCATCGTCTTTCTCCTTTTGAAGAGCGGCCGTCATGTGGGCGAAGGCTTGCTGACCTCCGCGCTCGGCTTCTCGGTACCGCTCGGTGGCGCTGGCCAGGGCAAGCGCATGCTGCTCACTGACCTCCGCCGCCCTCCCCTCATCGATCTGCGCCTGGCGGTGGCCACCCCATAGGTAACCGCCAATCAGGCCCAGGCAGAGGGCGAGCACGACAGCGCCGAAGCTCTGAATTCGGTTCATGGGATCACCTCCAGCGCACGCTCCCAAATGGCCTTGCGCTCGGTAAAGCCATTGGCATCACCGATGGCGGCCGTTTTCTTGCCCCGGTTGACCAGGTCGCTCACGCCATCGATGTCGCCCGCGTCAGCCCACTTGGCCAAGCCATTTACCGACCAGAACCAGCCAGCAGCCCGACAACCGTGGACCGGCTCGCACAACAGGCGCGGTTGCTCCACGCAATCCACGTGCAGCGCCAGCATCGCGGCCAGGTGGTTGTGGTAGCCGGTGATCTGGATCGGGCCATGCCCTTTCCAAAAGCGGCCGGGCGTCGAGCCGTGGGCAGCCGCGATCCGAATCGCCTCCGGATTGGTGTTTCCGAGATCCGCCCGGTTGTCATAGGCGGCACCGCTGGCCAGCTCCTCCATGAACCGGAACTGGGCCGACTCATGGCCGATCTGCGACAGGAAGGCAGCCACGCGTACGCGCGTATCGATCCCGAATTCCTGCATCGCGGCATTGAGAGGCTCCAAAAATAACGATGCCCGCGTGGAAGCGGGCATGATGCGCTGGAGCTGAGTGAGCGTAAGGATCATCTTGGCTCTCCAGTATCGGTTGCACGGCGATTGCGGTATAGCCACCCGCCGGCCAGCAGGCCGGCCACCCCGACGTTCGAGATCACCTCAGCCGGTTGCGGGCTAATGTAGCCATACAGCGGCCCGGCAATCACGCCAAATGCGCCCACCGCCGAGATGACGTACCACGCACGTACCAGGTGATTGCTGCGATGGTTCATTCGATTCAGCGCGAAGACGCAATGGAGGAAGAGCGCGAGGCTGGCCGCTAGATTCACGACCAGCAGGTAATTGGTAGCGAGCAGGATCTTGATCATTTGGACGGCTCCTGGTTGATGTTGCCCCCTCCGAATTTGGTACGCATCCAGCCAAGCCCCAGCGGGATCACTGTTTGGGAACTTGCTCCAATCAGAAAGCCACTGAACAACCTGGTCGCCTCTGAATACTTCCCGGACCAGGCGAACGCGTCTGACTGAATCGCCCAGGCGTGCAGCATCGGCCCGACGTAGCCGCCCATGAGCGCACTGGTGATCAGGATCATGACCGCCCGTGGGCGAGAAACGGGAGGCAGGCTGGAGAGCATGGCCAGGCCACCGGCCAGCCCTGCCAGCAGCATCTCGTACTGCAGTCCCAGGAATGACCCTGTAATGGTGATAGTGCCGACGGCAAACGCCCCCGAGCCGGCGCCGATCACTGCCCCTGTTGTTGGTTCTGGCATGTATGTCCCCGAAAGAAATAAAAAAGGCCGCCATACTGGCGGCCGTGCTGTGCAGACGTCTGCAATACTTACCTCTCACTCCAACAGCGGGAGAACGGGCCCACCATCCTCGGGCAATAGCACCATCAGCCAACCCGGCACCGGGCCGCCGCC
>DASVLY010000443.1:0-2198 GCA_036384635.1 Noviherbaspirillum sp.
GATGCGCGTCTTCATGGACAAGCTTGAGCGCCATTACGGCCAGCGGCCGATCATTTATACGGCGCCCGATTTTTACAAGGACAACCTCCAGGGCGAATTCCAGGATTATCCCTTCTGGCTGCGCGCCGTCGCCCAGCATCCGTCGGTGGTTTATCCCGGCCGCAAGTGGCTGTTCTGGCAATATTCCGGTTCCGGCCTGTCGCACGGCGTCGATGGCCGCATCGATCTCAATGTCTTCAACGGCAGTGAGGATGCATGGCATCGCTGGGTGGACCGCCGTTCGAGCTGAGGATGGCAGCCGTCAACGCGCGAATTTTCGTGCGCCTGCAACACAGAGCACCACCACAAGCGTAACGGCGATCATGGCCGGGCTCACTTCCTCATGCAGCAGGGTCGCGGCAAGTGCCAGCCCGAAAAAGGGCTGAAGCAATTGCAGCTGGCCGACGGCTGCGATGCCGCCAAGCGCCAGTCCGCGATACCAGAAGATGAAGCCGATCAGCATGCTGAACAGGGAAACATAGGCAAGGCCGGCCCAGGCCTGCGGGTCGATGCCGGCAAGCGTTTCCGGCCCGGTGAAGAAAGCAAGCGGCAGCATTACCGGCAGGGAAAGAACCAGCGCCCAGGAAATGACCTGCCAGCCGCCCAGCTTGCGGGAAAGGGCAGCACCTTCCGCATAGCCAAGCCCGCAGACGATGATTGCGCCGAGCATCAGAAGATCGCCGGCAAGCGACGCCTCGATCCCGGCGGCAAACGAATTCGACAGCGAAAACCCCGCAACAAGCGCGCTTCCAAGACAGGAAAAGAGCCAGAAGACGGGGCGTGGGCGTTCTCCGCCGCGCAGCACGGCGAAGATTGCTGTTGCGAGCGGCAAGAGCCCCACGAAAACGATGGAATGCGCCGAGGTGACATGCCGCAGGGCGAGTGCGGTCAGTAACGGGAAGCCCACCACGACGCCGAGCGAGACGATTAAAAGCGATGTCAGGTCATCGCGCGCCGGGCGCCTTTGCCTGAACAGAGACAGCAGCGCCAGCGCCAGCAGGCCCGCAATGCTGGCGCGGGCGACGGTCAGGAACACCGGATCGAAACCCGTTACCGCAATGCGTGTCGCGGGCAGCGAACCGCTGAATATCACCACGCCTGTCAGGCCGCTCAGCCAGCCGCTCGTCGTCTTGTCCATCGTCAACTCCTGCGTTTTGCCTTTCTTGATCCGGAATGGCTGGCAGGAACAGCGACAATCATATACAATTTCAACAAACTGTTATGGTATCATAAGCGGTACAGTTGGAGGAAAGTGTGGACGGACAAGTCGCTGCGGGCACGCGCATAGAGAAGGTGATGGCAAGTGTGCGGCAACGCATCGCCTCGCGCAGCCTGGTGCCTGGCGCGCGCCTGCCGTCGGTCAGGGCACTGGCGAAGACCATGCAGGTTTCCACCTCCACCGTTGTCGAGGCCTACGACCGGCTCGTGGCGGATGGTACGATAAGCTCGCGCCCCGGCTCCGGTTTTTTCGTTTCGGGCCCGCTTGCGCCCCTGTCGCTTGCCGATATCGAGCCGCAGCTCGACAGGGCGGTGGATCCCTTGTGGGTCTCGCGGCAGGCGCTGGATGAGGGTTCCGTTCTCGCCAAACCCGGCTGCGGCTGGCTTCCCGCATCGTGGATGCCGCAGGAGGCGTTGAGGCGGGCGATGCGCGGGCTTGCCCGCGCCGACGCCGCCCTGCTGACGGATTATGGCAGTCCGATGGGGCTGTTGCCGCTGCGGCAGCTTCTGTCACGCAGGCTGGCCGAACACGGGGTGCAGGCGGGCGCCAGCCAGATCATGCTCACCGATTCAGGCACGCAGGCGATCGATCTTCTGTGCCGTTTCCTGCTGCAACCGGGGGATACGGTTGTTGTCGATGATCCCTGTTATTTCAATTTCCACGCCCTCTTGCGGGCGCATCGGGTGAAGATCGTCGGTGTTCCCTATACGCCGACCGGACCGGATCTGGCACTCTTCGAGCAGGCGCTGAAAGACCATCAGCCCCGGCTTTATATTACCAATTCCGCAATCCATAATCCAACAGGTGCAAGGCTTTCCGCCGTTTCCGCCCATCGCCTGCTGATGCTCGCCGAACAGGTGGGGCTGACCATCATCGAGGATGATATTTTTGCCGATTTCGAAACCCAGGCCGCGCCCCGGCTGGCGGCCTTCGATGGTCT
>DASVLY010000444.1:0-5193 GCA_036384635.1 Noviherbaspirillum sp.
GCCGCCCCCAATTACCGCGACACGACGTGCGCTAGCCGCGTACATATGTCTTCCACGCCAGCCACAGCTTGCGGATCGGCGTGAGCGAGGTCTTATGGTTCAGCACATGAAAACCGTCGGCTTGAATCTCGTTGAGCAATGCACGATAGATCGCCGCCATCATCAAGCCCGGACGTTGCGCGCGGCGATCGTCGGCGGGCAGCAGTGCGAATGCTTCTTCATAGACGGATTGTGCACGCTCGGCCTGAAACTGCATCAGCCTTTCGAAATTGTCGCTGTGCCTCGCATTCAGGATATCGGCAGCGGTAACATTAAACTGCTGCAACTCATTCACGGGCAGATAAATGCGGCCCTTGCGCGCGTCTTCGCCGACATCGCGGATGATGTTCGTAAGCTGAAACGCCAGACCGAGCTTTTCCGCGTACTGCAGGGTCTCGGGGCGTGTGACGCCGAAGATGCTGGCCGACAGGATGCCCACTACGCTGGCCACATGCCAGCAATAGCGCTTCAATCCGGCGAAATCGAGATAGCGAGTCTGATCCAGGTCCATCTCCATGCCATCCACGATCGCCAGCAGGTGTTTGTTGTCGAGAGCATAGGCTGCCATGTGTGGCTGCAACGCTTGCGTTACCGGATGCGATGGTTGCCCATCGAGCATTGCCTTGATTTCCTTGCGCCACCACATCAGCTTGTTGCGCGCAACCGCAGGGTCGGTGCATTCATCGACTGTGTCGTCCACCTCACGGCAGAACGCATACAGCGCGGTGATCGCACGCCGCCGCTCGGCGGGCAGGAATAGGAAGCTGTAATAGAAACTTGAGCCGCTTTGCACGGCTTTTTGTTGGCAGTATTCGTCGGGCGACATGAAAACGGACAGGGAAAACTGATCGAAAGACGCTATGCTAGCTGACTTGCAGCGTGGGCGACAAACGGATTTTCATACGCAGCGCACGCCAAGCCATATGCAACCAGTCGCTTGCGCGTAATTGCGGCCGCTGATGGAATACATCGTAACCTGCAGCTTCGATACGTTCCAGGATGCGCAGCCCGCCTTGTACTACCAGCCGCAGCTCCCAGCCAATCCGGCCCGGCAGACGCAATGCCAGCGGCGCTCAGGCGAGCATCATCGCACGCGCTCGCTCGATTTCGAAACGCATCAGCGAGCGCCAGGCGTCATCGACCCTGGCTTGCGCAATCTGCTCGGTGCTCACACCGAAATGCGCGAGGTCTTCCTGCGGAATATAGATGCGCGACTTGGACCAGTCGACTGCTACATCCTGCCAGAAATTAATCAGTTGCAGCGCAGAACAGATTGCATCGGAATCAGCAAGGTTCTGCGGCGTTGCGGCTTCATACAGATGCAGCATCAGAATACCGACTGGATTGGCGGAGCGCCGGCAGTAATCGAGCAACGATGCGAAGCTTGCGTAACGGGTGGTCGTCACATCCTGCTTGAATGCGGACAGCAAATCCCGCAGTGGCTGCAACGGCAGCCGATAGGCTTTGATTGCCGCGGCAAGGCGAGGGAAGGGCGGAAAATCGACTTCGTTGCCGTTTTCGATTCTGTCGAGCGCATGCTCATATCGGGTCAATGCCGCCAATCTTGTTTCGGGCACTGCATCGCCCTCATCGGCCAGATCGTCCGCACTGCGCGCGAATGCGTAAATCGCTTCAACTGCCGGACGTAGCCGTTCCGGTAGCAGAATCGATGCTACCGGGAAGTTCTCATAGTGGTTAACTGGCATTATTTATTAGTGACCAAAAAGCCATATGCAAATTGTGCACACAGTGTCTATAATAATTACTGACTGGTTAGTTATTAATATTGTTTAGTTGCGTCGGGCAAGGCAGTGCCGTTCTCATTCCGACTCAGCCTCGAATAGTAAAGGAAAAAGCGTGGTCGCCCTGATCCATCCGAGTCAACTTGTGCAGCAGGAATCGTCCTGCCTCCGCGCCATGGCGTTTGTATTATCGAGCACCATGCTGCTTGCCGCTTGTTCCAGGCCGGTAGAAATGACTGAAGAAATCCGGCCCGTGCGCGTAATCCGATTGGCGGCCGATAATGTCGACATCGCAACCGAATTTTCCGGAGAAGTCCGGCCACGTGTCGAATCGCGCCTCGGTTTCCGCGTAGGCGGCAAGATTGTTGCGCGCAAGGTTGATGTCGGAACGATGGTCAAGCGCGGACAGGTATTGATGCAACTCGATCCGCAGGATATGCAATTGGCGCAGGCGCAGGCTAATGCTGGTTTGAAGGCGGCAGAAAGCAACCGGGATCTTGCGCAGGCTGAATTGAAGCGCTATCAGGGTTTGCGCGAAAAAAATTTCGTCAGCCAAGCTGTTCTGGACGCGAAGGAAACCGCCTACAAAGCGGCACAGGCGAGCTACGAGCAGGCACTGGCTGCATACCGCAATCAGTCGAACCAGGCAGGTTACACGACGCTGGTCTCGGATGTCGATGGCGTCATTACCGGAGTCGATGCCGAAGCCGGACAGGTAGTCGCTCCCGGCAATCCGGTGGTACGTATCGCGCAAGCCGGCGAAAAGGAAATCGTCATCGGAATCCCGGAAGACAAGGTCGATGTGCTGCGCAAGATATCCGATGTGCACGTGCGCACTTGGGCCAAGCCGAATGTCACCTTCCCCGGAAAACTGCGCGAGTTGTCACCGGTCGCCGACCCGGCAACGCGCACTTACACTGCAAGGATCGCCATCCCGAAAGCTCCTGGCGACATCAAGCTCGGCATGACCGCCTATGTGACGTTTGCGGCGAAGTCGCAGGACGCGATGATCAAGCTGCCGCTTACTGCGCTGTTCCAGGACAAGTCTGCCAGCGCAGTATGGGTAGTGGAAAACGGCTCGGTGAAACTGGCACCCGTGCAGGTCACTGGCAGTTCCGGTAACGATATCGTCGTCGCCGGCGGTATTGCACCGGGACAGACCATCGTCACTGCAGGTGTGAATCTGTTGAAGCCTGGCCAAAAGGTGAAAATCCTTGGCGACAATCTTGCAGCCGACCCAGAACTGAGGGGCGCGCAAAAAGCAGACATTGTTCCGGCTACGGACGCGGTTAATCCTGGAGCCGCTAAATGAAGGGCGGCTTCAATCTTTCACGCTGGGCGCTTGAACACATACCATTGATACGTTACCTGATCGTCGCTTTGCTGCTCGGCGGCGTGATGAGCTACGGCCGCCTTGGACAGGACGAGGATCCGCCGTTCACCTTCCGTGCAATGGTGGTGCGTGCAATGTGGCCTGGCGCAACAGCTTTGCAGATGGCCGAGCAAGTGACCGACAAGCTGGAAAGGAAGCTGCAGGAAACGCCGTACATTGACACGATTCGCAGCTATTCGAAGCCAGGCGAGACAGTCATCATCCTGCAGTTGCGCGAGTCTACCCCGCCGAAGGAAACACCGGGTGCGTGGTATCAGGTGCGCAAGAAGATTGGCGACATCAGGAGCACTTTGCCTGCCGGTGTGGTCGGCCCGTTTTTCAACGATGAGTTCGGCGATACCTATGGCTCGATCTTTGCACTGTCCGGCGACGGCTTCAGCTATGCAGAAATCAAGGACTATGCGGATTTTGTTCGTCAGCAATTACTGCGGGTGCCATCGGTCGCAAAGGTCGAGCTGTTCGGCGTGCAGGATGAAAAGATCAACATCGAGTTCTCGCACAAAAAGTTCGCACAGCTTGGCATTCCCTTCGATACGATCATCGCACAACTCAATGCGCAGAACGCGGTGGAATCAACCGGCGTGCTGGTGACTCCGACCAATAACCTGCAGGCGCGTGTGACCGGGGCGATGCGCTCGCCCAAGGATTTAGAGAATATGGAGCTGCGCGCCAACGGCACCACCTTCCGGCTTGGCGATTTTGCGACTATCAAGCGCGAGTACAAGGATCCGCCACAGGACAAAATGCGCTTCAACGGCAGGGAAGTAATCGGTCTTGGGGTGTCGATGGAAAAGGGCGGTGACATTATTGAAATGGGCCGCAACCTCGAAAAGACCGTTGCCTCAATCCAGGGAAAACTCCCGGTCGGCATCGAATTGCAGCGTGTGTCCAATCAGCCGAAAGCGGTCGCTTCGTCGGTCAACGAATTCTTGCGCACACTGACTGAAGCGGTGCTGATCGTGCTAGCAGTGAGCTTCATCGCGCTTGGTCTGCATACCAGGCCGTTCCGCCTCGACATACGGCCTGGGCTAGTGGTGGCACTGACGATTCCGTTGGTGCTTGCGATCACTTTCCTGTTCATGCGGGTTTTCGATATCGACTTGCACAAGATTTCGCTCGGCGCGCTGATCATTGCTTTGGGCCTGCTGGTCGACGATGCGATCATTGCGGTCGAAATGATGGTGCGCAAAATGGAAGAGGGCTTGTCGCGCTTCGATGCCGCGACCTTTGCATACACCACGACCGCAATGCCGATGTTGACAGGCACGTTGATTACTGCCGCCGGTTTCCTACCAATCGGCTTGGCAAAATCGGCCGCCGGCGAATACACGTTCTCGATGTTTTCGGTGAATGCGCTGGCGCTGTTGATCTCGTGGATTGCTGCTGTGCTGTTCACGCCGTACATTGGCTACGTGTTGCTCAAAGTAAAACCGAAGACTAATGCCGATGGCCATCATGAACTGTTCGACACGCCTTTCTATACGCGCTTTCGTGCGCTCGTGCACTGGTGCGTAGAATGGCGTAAAACGACGATTATTGCGACGCTTGGCGTGTTCATGCTCGGGCTGCTCGGCTTTCGCTTCATCGAGCAACAGTTCTTCCCTGATTCCAGTCGCCCGGAGCTGATGGTCGAGTTGTGGATGCCGGAAGGTACGGCGTTCGCAGCAACCGAAGCGCAGGTGAAGAAGTTCGAGGCATTCGTTCGCAAGCAGGAGGGTGTCGAAAGTGTGACCAGCTATGTCGGTACCGGCAGCCCGCGCTTCTACTTGCCGCTCGACCAGATTTTCCCGCAAACCAATGTTTCGCAACTGGTGGTGGTGCCAAAGGACTTGAAGGCGCGCGAAGCGTTGCGGCTGAAAATCATCGACGCGTTCAAGAACGATTTCCCAGAGGTGCATGGCCGCGTCAAGCTGCTGCCGAACGGGCCGCCGGTGCCTTATCCGGTGCAGTTCCGTGTTTCAGGCACTGAAGTGGCGAAAGTGCGCGCGATCGCTGACCAAGTGAAGGAGATCATGCGAG
>DASVLY010000445.1:0-3780 GCA_036384635.1 Noviherbaspirillum sp.
CTGGCGCCGGAAGACCCGTTCATCATGGACAGTATGGGCTGGGTGCAATTTCGCATGGGCCGGTTAAAAGAAGCGGAGAACATGCTGCGCCATGCCTATGAGCTGCGTCCTGATGCCGAGATCGCGGTGCATCTGGGCGAAGTGCTGTGGGCGAAAGGGCAGAAGGAAGACGCACAAAAATTCTGGCGCGATGCGCAAACCAAGGATCCACAAAACGACACCTTGAAGAGCACCTTGGCTCGACTGAATGTGAGTCTATGAGTTTGCGTTTTCATCAACAACGCATTGTGGCAGCGTTGTCATTACTTCTGACCGCATGCGCGTCCATGATCCCGCCTGCGGCAACCCGACAAGAGCCTGCACAGATCACCACACCGCGCGCTTTTCATGAAGCAATCGACCTTGGCGGCCGGCTCTCCGTGTATTACCAACGCAATAACAACGACGAAGCGCTGCACGGCAGCTTCGCATGGCGCCAGGACACCACGCAAACCACGATCACATTGCTGTCCCCGCTAGGTCAGACCCTTGCCATCATCACGGCAACGCCCGGCGGCGCCACACTGACACAGGCCGGACAACCAGTGAAAAGCGCTACTGACGTCAACATGCTGACCGCCGAAATGCTCGGTTGGCCGCTACCTGTTGCCGATTTGCGCGGCTGGCTGCAAGGCTTCGCGATCGACCGCGATGGCCGGCGCTTTACGGCCACTCCGCGAAACACGAATGTGACAACACAGGACGGTTGGCAACTCCGTTACGTGAATTGGCAAAACGAAACCTCCCCCTCTCCACAAGAACGCCCCAAACGCATCGACCTTGCCCGCTATACCGAGCAGGCTGGCGAGGTTTCCATTCGCATCGTGATCGATACATGGCAAGCACACTGATAAATTGTCCGGCGCCGGCCAAGCTGAACCTGTTCCTGCATGTTACCGGCCGACGGACGGACGGCTATCATCTGTTGCAGACAGTTTTTCAGCTGCTCGATCATGGCGACATGCTGCATTTCAAAGTGCGCGACGATGGTCTGATCCGGCGTATCACCGATGTTCCCGGTGTGCCCGAACAATCCGACTTAATCGTGCGCGCAGCACAAATGCTCAAAACGACTGCGCACAGTCAATCGAAACACCTCGGTGTTGATATCGCAGTCGAAAAACGCTTGCCAATGGGCGGCGGACTGGGTGGCGGCTCATCCGACGCCGCTACCACTCTGATCGCGCTGAATCACCTGTGGCAAACCGGCTTTTCGCGCGCCGAGCTGATGACGCTAGGCCTCAAACTGGGTGCCGATGTGCCGTTTTTCATTTTTGGCCAGAATGCGTTTGCCGAAGGCGTGGGCGAAGCGCTGGCACCAGTGACAACGCCCGATTGTTGGTATGTAGTGATTGAACCGGGCGTATCGGTACCGACTGCCGCAATATTTGCCGATTCGGGTTTGACAAGAAATACGAAACCCGTCACAATACCTGCCTTTCCCGAGGTATTCACAGGCATCGGGAAAAACGACCTGCAAGTCGTGGCAACCAGATTGTTCCCACCTATTGCTGAAGCCATTGAATGGCTGCGGCAATTTGGTGATGCAAGGATGACCGGCTCTGGCGCTTGTGTGTTCTGCGCGTTTTCAGAGGAGCATCAGGCAGATGATGTTCTCAACGCAGTACGCGAGACCGGATCGAAATACTGGGTTGCCTGGAAAGCCAAGGCGATCAAGCGCCACCCGCTTTTGCATTTGCTCAGGTCGTAGATCAAGAATTCGTCTGCCGTTGCGTGAAGCAATGGCAGACAACCGGTTGTGTAGGGGAATCGCCAAGCTGGTTAAGGCACCGGATTTTGATTCCGGCATTCCAAGGTTCGAATCCTTGTTCCCCTGCCATTAAGACAAAAGAAGAAATCGTGAAGCCGCCAATGGCAAGACGCCAGTCAAGCCTTGGCGGCTTTTTAATTTTTTAACCCATTGCATTTAGGGATGTCCCATGGCGCTTGAAAATCTGATGGTCTTTACCGGCAACGCAAACCCGGAGCTGGCCGCCGGAGTCGCCAGACAACTCGGCATTCCCCTGGGCAAAGCTGTCGTATCGAAATTTTCCGATGGCGAAGTCATGGTGGAAATCAATGAAAACGTCCGCGGCAAGGATGTTTTTGTCCTGCAATCCACATGCGCTCCAACCAACGACAGTCTGATGGAAATCATGCTGATGGTCGATGCATTGAAGCGCGCATCCGCCGGCCGCATCACCGCCGCAATCCCTTATTATGGATATGCGCGCCAGGACCGCCGTCCACGTTCGGCGCGCGTCGCCATTTCTGCCAAGGTGGTGGCCAACATGCTGCAGCAAGCCGGTGTCGAGCGTGTGTTGATCATGGATTTGCATGCGGACCAGATTCAGGGCTTCTTCGATATCCCGGTCGACAACATTTACGCATCGCCGATTCTGCTGTCCGACCTGGTGGAAAAGAATTATGACGACCTGCTGGTCGTGTCGCCGGACGTAGGCGGCGTAGTACGCGCCCGCGCATTGGCCAAGCGCTTGAATTGTGATCTGGCGATCATCGACAAGCGTCGTCCAAAGGCGAATGTATCGGAAGTAATGCATATCATCGGTGAAGTCGAAAGCCGCAACTGCGTAATCATGGACGACATGGTCGATACCGCTGGCACGCTGACCAAGGCTGCCGAAGTATTGAAAGAGCGTGGCGCGAAGAAAGTGGTCGCCTACTGCACGCACCCGGTGCTGTCCGGACCGGCGATCGAGCGCATCAGCACATCACCGCTGGATGAACTGGTAGTCACCGACACCATTCCACTGACTGCGGCAGCGAAGGCCTGCCCAAAGATCCGCCAACTGACCGCCGCTGGTCTGCTCGCAGAAACCTTCAAACGCATCACCACAGGTGATTCTGTCAGTTCGCTGTTCGCTGATTAAGTTTTTCCCCGCCCCTCTCCTCTTCGAGGGGCGGGTTTTCAGATCCCCTGGTCGCGGGGGATACACACCGCAAGGCCATGTCTTGCATACATTGGAGCTAAAAATGAAAGTTGTCGCATTCCCACGCAAAGAGCAGGGGTCCGGAGCGAGCCGCCGCCTGCGCAATGCTGGCCAAACCCCGGGCATTATCTATGGTGGTGCCACTGCGCCCGTTACGGTCGCGCTCGACCACAATGCACTGTTCCACGCGCTGAAGAAGGAAGCGTTCCATTCGTCGATCCTCGACATGGAAATCGAAGGCAAAACCGAAAAGGTTCTGCTGCGCGACTTCCAGATGCATGCATACAAGCAGCTCGTACTGCACGTTGATTTCCAGCGTGTCGACGAGAAACAAAAGCTGCACGTGAAGGTACCGCTGCACTTCGTGAATGCTGAAGTTTCGCCGGCAGTGAAACTAGGCGGCGGAATCATCAGCCACGTGATGAACGAACTGGACATCTCCTGCCTGCCGGCCGACCTGCCCGAGTTCATCGAAGTCGACCTGTCCAAGGTCGAAGCGGGCGCATCGATTCACCTGTCTGACCTTCAATTGCCGAAGGGCGTGACCGCTGTGGTACATGGCGGTCAGGACAATGCGACCATCGCTACCGCTAGCGTGCCGGCTGGCCAGGTATCGGCTGAAGAAGCCGCTGCCGCCGCCGGCCGTTGAAAAACGCAAAAGAGGCCGCGCATACCGCCAGGCCGCAAAAGCCGCAAAAATTGCGCCTACAGCCTGCGCCGCGCTGAATTGCCAGAGCAAAATACCCGCGCCGGAAAGTTTGATAAACGCCGTAAAAAGAAACGGAACACC
>DASVLY010000446.1:0-8834 GCA_036384635.1 Noviherbaspirillum sp.
CGTTCAATTTCATGTTTTTGGGGTCGAGTCGTTCCGGGCGGCTATTGCCAAAGCAATTGATGGCAAGGCCGAACGGGTTCAATTCCCGGTCGATGTCATAACGTACGATCTGCAGCGGATAACGAATGTAAGTGTCCTTCACCGGCATGCCGCGAGATGTCTCCACAAGCTGCATGTCAAGAAATACCGTCCATGCGTCGTCGCTTAACGGAATGACGCGCTTTTCTTCGTAGGTCTGACCTGGGATTTCAGAGAGCGCTCTGGTTCGCTGTATCAGTTCGCTGCGATCTGATTTGATGTTCATGTCGCTGATGAGCTGCTCGCGGCACGCCGGCGTGATGTAGTTCTGCATCGCGAATATCTGTTCGCCGTAATTCTTGCTGCCGTCATCCTTCCAGCGGTTAATCTGCTGCCACACATACAAGCCGAAGGTGTAGACATTGGGAGGCGGGACTTCCGGCACGGTGCCGATCTTGAGCGTGGCGCCCGAGCGCAAATCGGGCGGGATGTGCGCCGTAAAATCCTTGGGAACGCTCTTCCAGCCATGCATCGCGTACAGCGCAAGCAAGGTAAGGATGGCGATCACGATCCATTGCGTACGAATGACGGCATTAGCGTTGGCAAGCGCATTGACGAAGCGTGACATCGTGGCTTTCCTATTGAAGTTCGTCGGGACGGTTTTCCGGTTTATTTTCCGGTAGCGGCTTTTGAATCCCCCATGGATTGGACTTCCTCCATCTCCATCAAGAAGAACCAGCGCGGTCCTACCGCCACGATATGGACAATCAACCCACCCAGGACAAATATCCAATAAATCAACGAGAGCGCATCCGCCGCATCCCGTGCCAAATCCTCTACCCGAGCCTGTTTCAGTTCATATTTATTGCACGTCGCATTGGATAACGAAGAGGAATTACTGCTCGCCTGATATGCGCTTTGGCATTCGCGTACCGTGAGAAATCCTGGTGGAGCATCTGCCTGTACTTTCACGATCTGCTCAATGTGACTGTAGAACCCGCGGGCCATCTCGTAAAAAGAGAACTGATATGCGAACACGGCGAAAATGAAGGCTAACGCCGCAGGAGTGACGGCAAAGACGGTAATAAATCGGCTTAGGACAGCCAAGGCGTAACGGATCGTTTTCATGTTCATTGCTTTCCCCATTCAACGCACTTAGCGCGGCGCGAAGCAGCCGCCGTGCGGCATGTAGTACGGATTGATTGCGAAAGAAGGGCCGAACATAGGCGGCTTGTTATCGCTGGTCATGGTTCAATCCCATTGTCATGAGCGGTTTATCGATTTCCGAACAGTCCGACCAATGTCGAAATATCCGGAATGCGACAGAAAACGGGACACCAACAAGCCTTTGGCGGCGCCCCATTTCTTGATCTTGTGCAGGTACACATAATCGGGCTGATCCCGCTTCACTTTCTGGAACCAGCCCGACAAAAGCCACACCGAACAGATCGGCCCGGCTCCCATGAAGATCACCGACACCTGCAGGTGCTGTACGGCGAATCCAATCACGAGCGAGACGGGAATCCAGAATGCGAACGATGCGCCAATGGCGATCAACGCTTCGGTCGACGACAAGCCTCTTAAAATCGCCGGTTCCGCGTTGACCCGGTCGGTGAGCGGCGCATCGTTGCGAGGATCTGTGACACTCATCAGGCTTCCCGCTGGCGATTAGATGATGCCGGCCGCAGTCGTGAGCAGGTACACGACCGTCACGAGAATGACCACGCCGAGAATCGCATACATAGTCAGGTCGCCAAGCTCGGCCTTGCCGCTACGGTAGTCATTAAACTTGGCGATCGCTCCGCCTCCGACCATCACAAAGGCATAAGCGCCTATGATCAGCACCAGCGCGGCAATGCCTTGCTTCCAGTATTCCTTCATCAGGCCAATGTAATCGCCGGCCGTGGCGCCTGACGGCGGCGCCACGGCGGCGGGGAGTGCGGCAAGCGCCGGTTCCATGGCTAACGCCCCAAGAGCAACCACGCCGGCTGCCTTCAGTAATTGCATACGGCTCATGGAACGTGCTTTACCTGTGACAGTGTGAACGCCCGCGCCCACCATGCCGCGAACGCGGAGAAGCATTTCTTTTAGTTGTTTCATTTATTCCTCGTTGGGATGTAAGAAGTAAAAATCGAACCGGTCACTGTCAAGGCATTCACGGCGGCTGCGCCATATAGACCACATGTGTCATGCGTCTCCCTTATGAACAAAGATAGATCACCACCATCACCAGAATCATCGCCCGCACCGCATACACGACGAACTCCTTCTGGCGCAATTCGTTATGCAGGGCCTGCATTCCCAGCTTCCGGATGACGTTCGCTCCCCACAGCACCGCCACTGCCGCCAGCAAGCTGATGGCAAACGCACTCAGATGGGCGTGGTCCGTTCCAGCCGCTGCAAGGAATGCCGCCGATTGGGAGCTATTCACGATGCCGGCCTCGCCTTATTGCCTGTAATCCCCTTTGAGCGGCGGAACAGGGCGGGGCTGCCTGGCGCTGTCCACATGGGCATCGATTCCGGCACGGACCAGCTGCAAGTCGCGTATCAGCCATTCGTACTGAAACCGGATGCGTGCCGCCGGCGCGGCATTCACGCTGGCGTCCTTGACCATGTCTTCCAGGCGCGCGATTTCGTTCGAGATTCGTGCCAGCGATTCGCGCTCGGCATCTTCGTCCGCCTGCGCCTGGGCGCACACCAAAGACAGCGCGATCGGCATGGCAACGAGTAGTTTTTTCATGGATATATCCCTCACAGGTATTTCTTGAAGCTCGCCACGGTCAGCGATAAGGTCCAGGCGGCGAACGCGCACAAGGCGGTCACGACATACATCGGATTCATTCCCCCCAACGGCCAGGCGAGATAGATGGCAAGGCCGCCCGTCAAGCCCCATTGGGTCAACTTCTTGGCGTGGTGATAGACGAAGGACGATTCCCGTCCGCCATTCCACTTGCGCAGGTCGCGACGCACCAGGCCGTCGACGATGGCAAAGAGGCTCAGCAGGGCGAAAAGCGGAAGCGCAAAGACAACGATGGAAAGGCGCAGCGCAAGGTTTTGCGCCACATACAGAGCGATGAGCACATAGCGCGCCAGTTCGCGCAGGAAGAGGGCCAACGCGCGTTTCGGGCGTGAGAGTCCGCCGGGAATCGCGCCGCTGTTGGCCCGAATGAATTTCAATGCGCCGATCGCGATGAACGGTTTGACGGCGTCCTCCGCGACAGTGTGCGCAAAATGCGCCGTGTCGCCCACCAGAACGCTCCTGGGGTGCGCGGCGAGATGCGCCAGGGTTTCCTGCGCCATCGCTTCGGTGTGGTTGATGCCCTGTTGCGGCCACAGGAAGTACATGCCCACGATCTCGACCACGATTCCCAGCAACCAGGCCATGAACACGGTAAAGATCAAGCTCAGCGCCGTCGACAACAACATGCCGACCGGTCCGCGATTGACCGGCTTGGCGGGTGGCGATGCGGGCTGACGTTGTGCCTGGCTCATCCTTGCATCTCCGCCATCGCTTGCTCTTCAACGGACTCGGGAGTCGAAGCCGCTGCCTCCATCGCCGGGGGAACGCCGGTCACGCCGATGGGTTCGTTGTCGATCCAGTGGCTGTCGCTCTGCGTCCACCACTGTTCCCCGGTTTGATACCTGGCGCGCATCGATTCGGCGACCGCGCGCAAGGAAGGAGGGATGAACTTGTCGTCCCTGGCATCCGGCATCGGCATGCGGATCTTCCACAGGCGATTGCCTTCCAGCAGGGCGAAGGCCTGCCCTTGCGGCAAGGCCATGATGTCGGCCGGCTCGATCAGCGGCACGTTTTGCGTGGCGATGCGGTCTTCGTTCTTGGAGACGAAGTGGCTCGCGCCGTCGCCGGCGCCGTCCGTCACGCCGGACACCACGGTCATGGCCGACACTTCGACCTGGGGCAGCTGCTGCGTGAAGAATTCCGCCGTTTCGTGCGACTTCACCCGCAGCATGATGACGTTATTGAAGTTGCCCAGGATTTGCTTGGCTTTCGCCGCGTTGCCGACCTTCGCCTCGATGTCGGGAACGGTCTGGGTGTAGGCATGAATCCAGAATCCGGATCCGCCCAACTTATTGACCATCGGCACGAACTCATCTCCCATGAGTTCATTGACCTCATCGAAGTGCGAGGCCACCGTCGGCAGGATGATCTTGCCGTCCGGGTGATGGGGATCCAGCCCGGTTTTGTAGAGCTTGCCACCGACGGACACGAGATCGGCCAGCATGGAGTTGCCGACCGCGCCGGCCACCTCGGTATCCGACAAGGCGTCCAGGCCGACATACACGATGCCCTTTTGCCGGATGACCTGCATCCAGTCGAAAATGGGGCGCTTATCGTTGGCGTCGAAATAGTCGGGAGAAATCAGCTTGCCCGTCTTGCCGGTGGTGAGCTTTTCCAGGAAGGGACCGAGCGAAGCGACGATTTTTTCAAAGAAGGACTTTTCATAGCGCACCGCCGTCGCCAGGCCATTCAGGACGGCATCCTCCAGCTGCAGCTGCTTCACCAGATGCACCATCGCCACCAGCGCCTGGCTTCGATCCTGCAGCGCGCGCGGGATGGGCAGGATCCTTTTGGCGATCTCATATCCGATCTCTTCCAGTTGCTTTTGCCATTGCGGCACACGCTCCCTGTCGAGGATATGCTGTGCATACTGCAAAAACAAAGGTTCGATGTCGCTGATGTCCCGCAGGATCAGCTCATAGGTGGGAACGCGCCCCAGTGCCACTTGCGCCTGAGCCACGAGATTCGTGAAACGCCAGGCGAATGCCTTGAACGCTGCGGAATTCCCGGAGTCCGGCAGGGGGTTGGTGGTGCGGGTGGCCACTTCGGTGATGCGCGCAAAGTTGCCGATGCCGTTATAGCGCGCGGAGATGTCCGGATACCCGAGGTGGAACAGGTACAGCTGATCCAGCCGGCCGGCGCGCGCGGCTTCGGCATAGACGCGCATCATCAAGTCCGCATCGCCCTTCGGGTCAATGACGATGACGACCTTCCCGCTATGGATGTCCTGGGTGACCAGGATCTCCATCAAGCGGGTCTTCCCGACGCGGGTGGTGCCGAGAATAATGGTATGGCCATTGCGATGGCGCTGTCCCAGCAATACCTGCACTTCGTCCGATTCCACGCCATGCAGAATCGGCGTTCCGCCCAGATCCGGCTGCGGCGCAAGCGGATTCCACCATGCCGGACGCGACGTGACTTCGGCCACCGCGCGGGCAATCGGTTTCTTTTGCGCCCAGCGCTCGAAGCGCCGCGCGCGGGCGATCCACGGGCTGGGATCGACATACGGTTTCGCCTTGTACCGCATCGCATCGACCTTGCGCTGGGTATGCAATTGGGTCCAGCGAAAGCCCTGTCCCAGGTACAGATATTCGTTGGAGACGGGGATCTTGTGGGGGGCAAGATAGGTGAGCTTGTACCGCTTCAGACCGCGCTGGTAGCGCAATACCCGCATCGCCTTGCGCGCACGCGCTGCGCCAAAGGCCAGGCCCAGCGTTCCCGCAGCATAGCCGGCGCCGGAAGACAGCATCAATGTCCAAGGAGCCGTGAACGCGATCGCGGAACAGGCGCCGGCGGTCGCGGCGCTGTACAGTTCGACCGGCGGCCGCAGCAGGGCTTCCATGGGCGACTGGCTCATTGCGCGATGCTCCCGTCCGTCCGGATCAGAAAGGGATAGGCCGAGACGCCGAGCGACTGCGCCAGGCCGCCGTCCGCCGATGCGGGGGCGAGCGGGATGCCATTGGCAAGCAGTTGCAATTTCCGGAAATCTTCATAGCTCGCCGCTTGCACCACGATGCCGATGGCATTGATGCGGCGCAACTCGTCCCGCTTGCTTTGCAGCCAGGCCTTGGAGCGGTCATCGGCCCCGATGAAAAACACCGGTTGCGCCAGCCAGACAGGCTGCTTGAGGGTAGCCGGCGCCGCCAGCGCGCCAGGCGCCATGCTTGCCGTCGTAATGGGAAACGTGACGATCTTTGTGCCGACCGGCTGTTCCGTGGCGTCGTCCTGGTTCAATGAGAATAGCTGCGCCAGATACTGGGCCGACGGCACCGTCAGGCCGGAGTCGTGAATCACCTTTGCCGCTTGTGCCGATCCCGGGTGCGCCATGAAAACGAACAGGGCAGCGGTGGCAATCGCCGACGCGAAGGTTCCGATATGTGCCTTACGCATGCGCCACCATCGAGATGCGGTGAAAGACAGACCGCGCATAGGACTCCGCGCGGGCGGCATCGCCGGGAGAGTGATAGCGCCCGACCGCCTTGAACCAATCCCTCGTGTCCGCGTAGTGATCGCGCAGGATTTGTGCGCCAACGCGTAAATTAGGATAGGGGTCAAGCGCCCGGTGGTAGTCCCCCAGTTTTTTGTTGTGATAACGCCAGTTCACCTGCATCAACCCGCAATCGACGCTCGTGATGCCGCGCCGGACGCTCTCGCGCAAGCCGTTCACTGCCTCGGCATGCGTCCGGAAGCGACGCGGCTCACCGGCGACATTGAGCGTCCACGGATAGGGCAAGGCATATTGGCCGAACATCCTGGCCGATTCCTGCAAGGCCACGCCGTACAAAACGGCAGGCGGCACCTGTTCCATCTGGCCGGTGCGAACATATCCGTCAGGGATCGGCAGATAGCGGGAAGCCGGCCTCGCCGGCTTCCGGTTTGTCTCTGCCGCAAGCGCATTGCCCATGCCGGCAATGCCGCGCAAGAGGACGGATGCGCCGAACAGGGATGCTTTCGCCAGTAATGTGCGCCGAATCATGGTCGTTAATTCCTGGGTGAGGTCCGGCTGTTCGCTCTTCTTGACGTGCGCGGCGCCGGCGTGACGGCCGACTTGGGCACCAATGCCGCTTCCGCCACCGAGGGATCCACCATGGGACGAATGCGATTGCCGCTGAAATCGATGACCGGGTCGTTCGGATACAGCCTGGCCATCGCTTGCGCGTGCGCCACCGACCAGGCGAGAACGCGCTCGGTGTCGGCCCGCAGGATCCGGGCGAACTGCTCCGCATACTTTTGGCGTTCGGCATCGTTGCGTGCGTGGATGCCGAGTACTTCAACGGGAGTAATGTTCGGTGCGGAGAATGCGCCACGCGGTCCCTTCATGAGCAGGTTTGCGCGGCGCACTTCTTCCAGCGTCAAGCCCCAGAACTGCGCCTGCAGCTGCTCGGTGGCGTCTGCCTGCGCGGATGACGTTTGTCCCGCCACACCGTTGGTGGAAGCGGATGGCCTGCTTCCTATCTGAATGGCGCTGGATTGCGTATTGACCGCATCGACAGCGCAGGCGGTCCCGCAAACAACGATGATGGCGATGGCGAAGAGAGGCGCGATGAGGTGTTTCATTATCGTTCGGTATGCTCTTTCACCACGACAGCGCCGGCAGGATCGGCAAATGTCGCGCGCTGGCTGCCTTGTTCCGCGCGTTGCAGCGTGTATGCCCCGGCACGGTCGCCTTCCCCGATAAACTGGACTGTCGCACCGTTGCGCACCGCCACCGAGGGACGCCCATTCCAGCTATCGACGGACAGCAGTTCCGGCGCGGTTTCCCTGGGCTGCGTGAGGTCGGTCTTGCTTTCTGCGGCTTCCTTGACCTTTTTCTGTGCTGCGGTCTTGTAGCGCCTTTTCCGCGGCCGGGGCTGTTCGCTTTCCGCTGGAGCAGGATTCTTTTCCGGCCTTTTCTGAGCCGAAACTAACTCCGCGATATCCGATGACAGCTTTTCGATGGCCTTACCTTGCTGGCCAAGAACTTGCTCGATGCTGGATAGCCGGGAAAGCATGGCCGACGATTCGGATTTATCCGGCACGCTTGGCGCGACATCGACGGATGGAACAGATGCCGGCGCCGTATGTTGCGCAGGCTTGCGCTCAACGGCTTTATCAACCGGAACCTGGTATCGCGCCTGCTCCGGTTCCAGCGGCGATACTTTTTCCTCTCCCTTGCCGCCATATTTGTATAGCACGATTCCCGCCACCGTCAGCATGGCAGCGCCGACGGCAATCCATTTGCCGTGGCGCTTCTTCTGAGCGGATGGCACAGCTTGCACCGGGTCGTTCGCGATGGCGTTCGTCATGGCTGTTGACCTTTCTCGGCCGACTCGAACTGCGGCGCCGCTTTCGGGCTGTATGAAACAATGCGACGCAAATGGTCGACGCGCAATTCAAACGCATCGCCCATCAGCAACTGGAGCATCAATTCAACGCGATACGTCCCCAACTGCCGGTGCGACTCGGGCAAGGGGCGATCAAAAAGGTTTTTGACGGAGGCATCAAGCTGGGCAGGATCGGCGAGCACATAGCCGGTACGCAAAAGCAAATAGGCAATGGCGTCGCCAACCGTATTCACCTCGCCGCGAGGAAAGCGGATATGCGCAACGACGGCAAGCGGATTCATCGCGCCTGCATCCGGCGCCTGGATTTGCGTGGTGTAGCGTGACAATACGATTTCATCCGCCGGTTGCCGCGCATGAGCGCTGCCCAGGCAAGCGGAAAGGCACGCTACGATGCAGGCCATGTTGCGCGCCGATGCTTTACCTCGAATCGTCATCACGGAGATTTCCCCTTCCATTGAAGCCCTGTCCTCTTGCTCGCGAAGATGTGCAAGAGGACAGGCATTGCTGTGACCCGCCAGCCGTGTCACGGGCGAAAGAGTAGTGGAATTCAAATTCGCAATGTTGCGGAAATCCTTTTTACGTAAAACGAATTTCGGCAAGACTTTTTGAAAAGGATGGTGTATTTAAAGGGGGGAAATGGTTTTGAAAAGGGGGGACATCCGCGAGGGCGCGGCTGTCTTTTACAGGTTAAG
>DASVLY010000447.1:0-2843 GCA_036384635.1 Noviherbaspirillum sp.
TAGGAGAGGAAAATGTCCGGACACGGTTTTCATGTACACGGCCCGCACGACCATGAAATTGAACATGCAGCAAAACATGGCAGCGACAATTTTGCAAACAAGATCGCGGTGACCACCGCCATCCTCGCGACCGTCGGCGCATTGTTCGGGTACATGGCCGGCGATACGCAAAACAATGCCGCGCTGTTCAAGAACAACTCGGCGATCAAGAAGACCGAAGCATCGAATCAATGGAATTATTACCAGGCCAAGTCCAACAAGCAGAACCTGGCGGAACTGGCAATGAGCCTGCCCGGCGTCGATGCCGGGAAATACAAGGCGGAAGTCGAACGCTACAAGAAGGAAAAGAACGATATCAAGGCCGATGCGGAAAAGCTGGAAGCGGTGTCGGCCGAATGGAACGATCGCTCCGACAGCCAGATGCACCAGCACCACCGCTGGGCGCAGGCGATGACTGCGGAACAGATCGCGATCTCGCTGGCGGCGATTACGCTGCTCACGCGCAAGAAATGGCTGGAATATACGTCGTATGGCGTAGCCGGCGTCGGCATCGTGCTCGGCGTACTGGCCTGGGCGCATTTCTGACTAAAATTAAAAGCAGTTATTTTTAATAGCCCGAATTACATCAACAACGCGCAACGTTTGCACTCGTTTTCAGTCAAACGGGTATGAAGCCTTTCAAGAATCGGCTGCAGGCTGGTCAGTTGCTGGCTGCACAGCTTGACGTCTACGCCCATCGCCCTGATGTTGTCGTACTCGGTTTGCCGCGCGGCGGCGTTCCTGTTGCTCATGCGGTTGCCGAGGCGCTTGAGGTTCCGCTCGACATCATGCTGGTAAGAAAACTTGGCGTTCCCGGTCATGAGGAATATGCGATGGGTGCCATTGCCTGCAATGGACAACGTGTGCTCAACTCCGATGCGGTGGATATGCTGCACATTTCGGAGCAGGTGATCGACGCAGTGGCGCGGCGCGAATGGCAGGAAATCCAGCGGCGCGAAAAATGTTATCGCGGAGAACGGGCCGCGCTGCCGCTGCAGGGTTGCACAGTCATTCTGATCGACGACGGACTAGCCACAGGTTCGACCATGCTGGCTGCGGTGCAAGCGGTACGCAGCGATCATCCGGCGCGCGTGATCGTCGCCGTTCCTGTGGCCGCCTCCGAAACCTGCGAGAAATTGCGCACCGAGGTCGATGAGCTGATCTGCCTGTACACCCCGGAAGATTTCCGCGCCGTAGGTATCTGGTACGACGATTTCACGCAGACCACGGACGACGAGGTGATTGATTTGTTGCAGCAGGCGCACCCGATGCAGCATGCCAGCGCCCAGCCGGCCGGCGGTAAGCAGAAGGAAAACCGGCCGGGGTAGGCTCAACGTTTGCATACCCCTTGGTGGACGCTCGCAATAGCAACAATCAGGAAAGGAGATGGCCATGGATCAGGAAGTATCAAGCAGAAGTCAGTCATGGGCCGCTGTCATCGCCGCAGCGGCGCTTGGAGCGGCGGGAATGTATCTGTCGGACCCGGATCGGGGCAAGCGGCGGCGTGCTCTGGTAAAGGACAAGGCGAAGAGCATGGCGATCAGGACCGGTAATGCGGTCGATATCGCCTCGCGCGACCTCGGCAACCGCATGCAAGGTTTGCGCGCACAGGGAAAGCGCCTGCTGATGCGACGCCGCGAGCAAGCAGACGACAACGTGGTGGCCGCGCGTGTGCGGGAACGGCTGGGACGCGCCGTATCGCATCCGCATGCGGTCAAGGTGCAGGTGTCCCAAGGGCATGTGACCCTCTCCGGACCGATTCTGGCGAATGAAAAAGACAGTTTGCTGGAAACGATGCGTTCGGTGCCCGGCGTGACCGGAGTTGAAGATTTATTGACCGCCCACCAGAGCGCCGAGGGCGTCGCCAGCCTGCAAGGCGGACGCAGGCTGACGCAGACCCGGTTCGTCTTCATGCAGGACAACTGGCCGCCTGCAATGCGTGCGATCGCATTGTTGGGCGGCGGCGCTCTCGGTTATTACGGATTCACGCGCCGCAGCGCCGCCGGCATGCTTGCCGCCATGCTTGGCATGGGACTGATCGCGCGCAGCACGGTCAATCGTCCGCTGTTGCGCCGCACCGGCGCGGGTGCGATGACGCAGGCGCTCGACCTGCACAAGAGCATCTATATCCAGGCGCCGCCCGACACGGTTTTCGGCCTTTGGAGCAGGTACGAGAATTTCCCGCACTTCATGTCCAATGTGCAGGAGGTCCGTGATCTGGGCAATGGACGTTCTCACTGGATCGTCAGCGGACCGGCAGGCACGCAGGTGGAGTGGGATGCAGTCATTACCGAGTCCAGGCGTCCCGAACTGATGACTTGGCAAACCGAACCGAATGCCAGCGTCGCGCACCGGGGCCGTGTGCATTTCGAACCGGCCGACAGCGGCACTCTTGTGACTGTCGACATATCGTACAGCCCGTCGGCGGGGGCAGCGGGGCAAGCGTTTGCTTCGCTATTCACCGGAAGTCCGAAGCGTCAACTGGAAGAAGACCTGATGCGGATGAAACAATTCATCGAAACCGGCATCCAGCCGCGTGATGCTGCGGCCCGGCAGGCACAGCAACAGCCAGGTGAAGTGCTGCATTAAGCGATTCAGCGGGATGGGCATTCGCGCTCATCCCGCTGAATCGCTAAAAATTATCAAAACAATATTTACCATTCCCGCTGCAACTCCTGCAGCGTGCCTTTCTGCGCCTTTGCAACACGCATAATCCCCCACATGGGTTCGCATATCTGCGAAAATGCCGCTTTCCATTTTTCGGCGCGCAAGCGGTTGTAGCCACGACTTGCCCAGGCGTCTCT
>DASVLY010000448.1:0-3495 GCA_036384635.1 Noviherbaspirillum sp.
GACTGATCCTCCGCTGCGAAATGCACGCGCATGAAAAACAGTTGCGACTGGGGATCGCCGAACTGGGCGGAATCGATGATGTTGCAGCCGTGCTCAGCCAGAAAGCCCGACACGCGATGAACGATACCGCGATGATCGGGGCAGGACAAGGTAAGGATGTATTCCGGGTGCGTCATGGTTGTCTGTATCGGGAAGCCTAGCATCGGTGCAGGCGAAGCCGGCTATTGTCGCACGGCCTGACCGCAAGTCACAACGCGCAGCACTCCCGACAGACAGTAAATCAGGCACCGGAAAAAAATTGCCGACGGCTATCTCCAGCCGCCGGCAATACAAGCATTCATGGGACGAGTGGACGATCAGCCGAGTTTCGCGACCGACAAGCCCTTGGCTGCACTGCTGGTGCCAACCTGAATGTCGCCTGCGAGCTGACCACCCTCTTCGATCACCACTTTGCCGTAACGAACTTTGCCCGACACCTTGCCGGTCGAATAGATCACCAGCTTTTGACGGACGGTCAGGTCGCCGTCGAAGTCGCCATGGATTTCAGCGATGTCGATTTCGGCCGATCCTTTGAACGCACCACGCTCGGAAATCTGGATCACGCGCGAATCGATAGTCGCTTCGACACGGCCTTCGACGACCAAGGTGTCGCAATCGGTAATTTCAACGCCTTTGAGTTTGATGTTGGGGCCGACGATCAATTTGCTGCCGCCTTCGACCGTGCTGGAGGCTTCATTACCGGAACCGGTGGAGGAACCGAGCGGGCTGCTTATCGGTGCAACGGTCTTGGGAATCCCCGAGGTGCCGTTGGGGACGATGCCGCTGGCAGCCGGGAGAGGGGAATTTGGCATATGGGTGTCGCGCTTGCCAAAAAGCGTTTCGGATCGAAGCATGTGATCTCCTGAAAAAAGATTTGCGTAGTTAGAACGTGACTTTTGCGATGACATGGAAAGGCATTCAGCATTCCCATCGTTCGAATACGAGGCAACACTTAACTTGCGTTTGCTTTGAGGAGCAATCTCCCCACCTCTTGAGTCGCAGCAACGTCGCGGCTCCCTGCTTGGTCAGTATGCCTTGCGGAAAGTTCCGAAAGTTTTTTGGCTGTTACACTTCTTACACAAAAAGCACGAGCGATCAATTCGCGCTTCTCATGGCTACTCCCTTCCTGGTTTGGAAAAGGAGCCCTTCTTCTTACTTGTGCATCGGCTGGCATTGGCGCAGCTCACATTGCGCCATGAAAGTGCTGCCGTTATTACATTGCATGCGATATACCTCTACCGGTCCTTGCTTGGTAAGAAGGCCGGCTCCCCCAAATCCCTCACAGCCATAGCGTTTTGCCAAGCGCTCCACGGTAGCCGACGAAACGCCGGAACGGAATTCCACCTTTTGCACCTCCACGCGGCCTTGACTGTCTTCGACGACCACGCGATCGGAAGGCTTACTATCCGTTTTCTTCGCTGTGGCGGCACCTTGCGCGCTTGCCATGTCAGGCGCTTTACCAGACTTCGCAGGCAACAAGGAACAGGCGGTCATAAATACCGCAGCGGTCAGTATCACAATAAGGATTTGTCGCGTCATTCCCATCCTTTCAAAACAAATACATATGCGAATCAAATAAGCACCCAGTTTATACCGCCCGGCATCGCGTATCAAAACTGAAGAGCGCATCTTAAGCAAGGGAGTGCAACCGATTGAAATTTTGGCTGGCGCGATATGGGTGCCCTGCGACGTTGCAACCCTTGCAGGGCGCGTCTGCGCTTGTATGCGCAGACCGTTTCGCGGGCAGGCAGCATGCTGCCTGAAACCCCCGCTACACCCTCGCGATAGGACACCGCTATCGCTGTGGTTTGCGCCTTGCATGGCATCCCATCTCGTCCGCCAAAATTCCAATCGGTCGCCCCCCTTACTTATGGGACGGCGCCATAACAAAAAAGGCGCTGCGGAATTTCCGGCAGCGCCTTTTTTGAGAGACGAACGGTTTTACTTGCTGCGGCTCTTGTATTCGCCGGTGCGAGTATCGATTTCGATCTTGTCGCCGATTTCAACGAACAGCGGGACCGGGATTTCAAAACCGGTGGAGATTTTCGCCGGCTTCAGCACTTTACCGGAGGTGTCGCCCTTGACAGCCGGTTCGGTGTAGGTGATTTCGCGCACGATGGTGGTCGGCAGTTCGACGGAGATCGCCTTGCCGTTGTAGAACACGACTTCGCATGCCATACCGTCTTCCAGGTAATTCAGCGCATCGCCCATGTTCTCTTTCTCGACTTCGTACTGGTTGTAGTCGGTATCCATGAATACGTACAGCGGATCGGCGAAGTAGGAATACGTGGTTTCCTTCTTTTCCAGCACCACGACGTCGAACTTGTCGTCGGCCTTGTACACAGTCTCCTGGCCGGCACTGGTCAGGAGGTTTTTCATCTTCATCTTCACCACGGCGGCATTGCGGCCGGATTTGTTGTATTCGGTCTTCAGAACAACCATCGGCTCGGCGCCAACCATGACGACGTTGCCGACGCGGACTTCTTGTGCGGTTTTCATAATGCGTACGTAAAAGGTGGGAGGGGGCTTGTTTAGTAAAGCCTTGTATTTTAACTGATTTCTCTTGCGAACTGAATCAGATTGGATGCCAGGCCGCCATTTTTCGCGAGTTGCGCGGACCAGAGATGTGCATGCCGGGACAAGCCTTGCAGCACAGGCATGAAGGAATGCCAGTGCATGCCCACATCGCCCCCCCTATTCCATGAACGCCATATTTCGCTTACCGCATTCGCCATGCCGTCCGGCATGTCAGACTGGTAATGCGCGAGGAAAGCATCGAGCTTGTTCCAGTGCGCGTCCTGTTCCTGCGGGTAGATATGCCAGATGAAGGGCCGCGCCGCCCATTGAGCACGGACGAACGAGTCCTCGCCGCGCACGAAGTTCAGGTCGCATGCCCACAGGAGTTTGTCGTAATCCGGCTGATCGACGAAGGGCAGCACCTGCACGGTGAGCGCGCCGCGGGTGGCATGCGTCCCTGCCCTCGCTGGGGCTTGCAAGAACGATTCGACCGCATCTGCTGCAACACCTTCCGGTACGAGGCAGACGGTTGCATTGTTCTCGTTCTGCAGCGTCTCGAACAATGCCCGCACCGGGGCGCCCGCATAGCAAAACAACGACAGCTTCCGCGCCTGCAGGGGAACTTGCATGCCCAGCAGGCTGAAAAATTCCTGTTTCGCACCCGGGTCCTGTTGAAATGCAATGCGCCGCCGCTCCAGATCCTTCTCGGCCGGCAGGCCGCCGGTCCTGCTCGAAAATCCCGGAAAGAAAAAGTGCTTGGTCAACGGCAGCGATGGATGGCGCGATGCCATCCGGTGGCATCCTTCAACCCACGCTTCCGCGCTCAGGTATTCGAGATTGATCCAGACCGGCTTCTTCTCGCGCGCAGCCATCACTGCCACATAGGCAGTTGGCAGCTCGCAGGCAAACGCCTCGATTACCACGTCCGCAATTTCTCCC
>DASVLY010000449.1:0-2864 GCA_036384635.1 Noviherbaspirillum sp.
AAACACGCTCGCCGCAAGGAAACCACCGCATGCTGCATCGCGCCACTCGACCAGACGGTTAGGCACGGCGATGTACAAGAGTGTAAACGCGCCCGTCGTCAGCAAGATCGAAATCGCGGTGTAGAGCAGAGTACCGAGAAACGAGGAGCTGCTCACCCAGCCGCCGGTTGCGGTCAACAGGTAGGAAGTCACGGTAATGGACATGCCGATCAGCAGCGGCCCCAGTGTCACGATCGCCCAATAGACCACCACCCGCTGCGTCAATGGCCGCGCCGCCTTGACCCGCCAGATCTGATTGAACGCGTGGTCGATAGTCAGCATCATCACCACAGTCGTCACGATCAGGCCGATTGCACCGAATGCGGATAGCCGGGTCGCCTTGGAAGAAAACTGATTCAGATAGCCGAGAATCGTATTGGAGATGGTCTTCGGCATCAAGCTCTTGATGAAATACGCTTCCAGTGATGCGTGAAAGGTATTGAAGATTGGAAAAGTGGTGAAGATCGCCAGCGCGATCGTCAGCATCGGCACCAGCGCCAAGACTGTGGTGAAGGTGAGGCTGCCCGCAACCTGCGGCAGCCGTTCCTCATTGAGCCGTCTGCGAGCAAAGCGCAACAGGTCGCGCGCTTCCTCCAGCGGCAACTGGCGGAATATCGGGTGTCTGGGACGATAGCTGTGCTGACTGGCGGACTGATTCGGCATTGAGTTCGATGCGATTTTTGAATGACAAGCGTCCTATAATACCAAGCATGAATCAACCCAAGCTCACCATACTCGTCTTATATTACTCGCGGCATGGCGCGACAAGGAAACTGGCGGAATTGATTGCGCTGGGGGTGGAAAGTGTGCCCGGCTGCGATGCGCGACTGCGCACGGTGCCGGCGGTATCGACAGTAAACGAAGCAACCGAGCCCTGCATTCCCTGCCAGGGCGCCCCCTATGTTGAACTGACGGACTTGGCCGAATGCGATGGCTTGGCACTGGGCTCTCCCACCCGCTTCGGCAACATGGCCGCACCGCTGAAATATTTTTGGGACGGCACTTCCGCGCAATGGCTATCCGGCACACTGACTGGCAAACCGGCCTGCGTATTCACCTCGACCGGCAGCATCCACGGTGGACAGGAAACCACCTTGCTGTCGATGATGCTTCCACTGATGCATCATGGGATGCTGCTTTTGGGTGTTCCTTACACGCATCCCGAACTGATGACCAGCAGCACCGGCGGCACACCGTATGGTGCCAGCCACTGGGCCGGGCCGAACGGAACGCAGACACTGTCCGAAGAAACGAAGCTCCTGACCATCGCGCTGGGAAAGCGGCTCGCGCAAACCGCCGGCAAGCTGAAAGGAATTTGAGCGATGCAACAAAGCACTATGCAAAAAACCTGTTATATCGGCACTGTCGTCAGCTTGATGCTGTTGATTGCACTCTGCGTTGCATGGGAATTGGTGCTTGCGCCGTTGCGCCCGGGTGGATCGTGGATGGTGTTGAAAGTATTGCCGTTGCTGCTGCCCTTGCGCGGCGTACTGAAGCGCGACCTCTACACCATGCAATGGTCGTCAATGCTGATCCTGCTGTATTTCGCTGAAGGCATCGTGCGTGCAACCAGCGACAAGGGCCTCTCGGCCACATTAGGCTGGTACGAAGTCGGCTTGGTCTGCGTCTTCTTTTTCTGCACCGTGTTTTACCTGCATCCATACAAGAAAGCGGCGAAAAAGCTGGCGCAACAGGTGATACAGAAGGCATCCAAATGAACCGCTTCCTGGAAAGCTGTCGCAGCATCGTCGGGGAAAATTATGTCATTACCGACGCCAACGATACTGCCGCCTATCTCACCGACTGGCGCCGTCGCTTCACCGGCCGCGCGCTGGCCGTGATCCGCCCCGGTTCAGCCGAACAAGTGGCTTCCATCGTACGTCTGTGCAATGAGTTCCGCGTTCCCATTGTGCCGCAAGGCGGCAACACCGGCCTCGTGCTCGGCAGCGTACCGGACGACAGCGGCAATGCAATCGTGCTGTCGCTCACTCGCCTGAACTGCATTCGCGCGATTGACACCATCAACAATACAATGACGGTCGAGTCCGGCTGCATCCTGGAGCATATCCAGGATGCAGCCGCCAAAGCCGGTCGGCTGTTTCCATTGTCGCTGGCAGCAGAAGGCAGTTGCACCATCGGCGGCAACCTGTCGACCAATGCGGGCGGCACTGCAGTACTTCGTTATGGGAATGCGCGTGACCTCTGTCTCGGCTTGGAAGTAGTGACGCCGCAAGGGGAAATCTGGAGCGGCTTACGCGGACTGCGTAAAGACAATACCGGTTACGGCTTGCGCGATTTGTTCATCGGCGCCGAAGGCACGCTGGGCATCATCACAGCTGCAGTGCTGAAACTGTTTCCGCAACCGCGGGCACAATTGACCGCACTGGCGGCGATGCAGACGCCGGAAGATGCGCTCAAGCTGCTGTCGTTGGCCCAGGAAAAATGCGGCCCGGCTCTGACTGGATTCGAATTGATGTCCGACTTCTGCTTACGGCTGGTCACCAAACATTTCCCGCAGATGCCTCTGCCGTTTCCAGAGAACTATCCGCAATATGTGCTGCTTGAACTGTCTGATTCCGAATCCGAAGATCATGCAAACCTGATGCTGGAAAGTTTGATCACCGAGGCGCTGGAACAAATGATCATCCAAGATGCGGCAGTGGCATCATCGATTGCGCAGTCGAAAGCTTTGTGGAATTTACGCGAGCACATTCCGCTAGCGCAGGTGGAGGAAGGCAAGAACATCAAGCACGATGTCTCGGTGCCGATTTCACGCATCGCAGATTTCATCCGCATAACCGATGCGCTGCTGCAAGACAAATTCC
>DASVLY010000450.1:0-2451 GCA_036384635.1 Noviherbaspirillum sp.
ATGGCCGGATTCAGCACGGCGACACTGGATTGATTGAAATGGCCTTCCAGATCGGTCTGCGCAACTCGCTGAGTGGCGGCGTCATACGCACGCTGCGCGCTTTCCACTTCCTTGGAAAGCAGGGACAATTGATCGCGCGCACGATTAAGCTCCAGCACCTTGGTCTTCTGCGCCGCCAGCGCGGCGCTCAGTTCAGCTTCGCGTTGCTGAAGGATTTGCGCATTGTTGCCGACCCCGTTCCTGGCTGCCTGGATATGTTTGTTCAATTCCGCGCGCAGCTTGTCGACTTCGGCCTTGGCTTTCTGGTAATACGGATGGTTTGGCGTATAAACCTGAGCTATCTGCGAAAATTTCGCCTCCTCCTGCGCCAGCGATGCCTTGAGATTTTGAATCAAAGGATTGGCGATCACATCGGGCAATTCGGCCGCCGTTTTTTCCTGCGCATTGCGCTGCCGGGATTTTGCTTCCAGCAATTGACTCTGCACTGTCACCAGTTGCGTGGACAATTCATTCAGGCGCATCGATTCGACATCGTAGCGGCTGTCGATACTGGACATGCCTTTCTCCTGCTGATACCTGGACAATTTGGCTTGCGCCGTCTCCAGGTTATTGCGCAAGGTCCTGATCCGGTCATTGAAATAAGACGACGCATTCTTCACCGGATCGGCCTTGAGTTCGATCGTGGTGTTCCGATAGGCGAGCGCAAAAGCGTTCGCCGCCGCAGCGGCGAACTCGGGCGTCGTTGCACTGAAACTGATTTCGACCACATTGCTGTCGCGCGCAGGAACCACATCCAGCTTCTTCAACAAGCCCGCCGCCAGCCAGTCGTCAACACTGCCGTAACCGTCTGTATCGCGACGAAATTTTTCGATCTGCGACGCATTCTCGGCCAGCTTCAACTCTTTCACCGCCCTCAATGCCACGCTCTTGCTATTGATGATGCCGATCTGGGTCGCCACATAGCTCGGCACGATCTGTCCCGGCAATGCCACCCCTGTCACCGGATCGATGCCGGTGTAATTAAGCACAAGCGTGGTCGTCGCCTTGTAAGTCTTTGGCAGCGCAAGGCTGACGATTGCAACCACTGCGATGATGGAGAGCAGCGTGTACAGGATTGTCTTGCGGCGTGCGCGCAAAATAAGAAGAAGCTGTGAAAATGTCATAAATAGCCTCATATATTTCATATGAATACCAAGCGATGCGATTCGTTTTCGTGATTCACCACCTCTCCTACCTGGAAAACCGGGGAAGAAAAGGAATCCAGGTTGCCATCAACAAGAAGCATTCCACCGAGACTTATTACCTGTGAAATAGTTTGATTATTGAGAATTACGTAACCACATGGCAGTAAAAGCCAATAAAGACAAGGCTTTTCTCTCGCACGATTCGGCAATACTCAATAGACCCATGCGCATCCACATTCGCAGACAACCTTATCTGATATAGAACAAAAAAAAGAGGGAACATGCTTTTAGGATTTACGCTCCGCCCGAGCCTCCCGGGATCAAGTACTTTCTGCATTCCCCATGAAAAAAACAACGGTATTGCATAAGTCTATGTTTTTCTTTCAAATGCCTTGAGACGGACGACGACAAGGACTCCCTGTACGATCATTGATGTTGTTGCCGTAAGCGAAGACGCGATTGCCGCCCCCGTGATACCGTACTTCGCGATGCATAAGCAGCCGACCGTAAAAGTGCATACCGTAGCGGCCAAATTGGCCAGGAACGATGCTCTGGAATCGGCCATCGCAAGCGAATACGCCCCCAGTATCGCACCCATCAGACTGCAAAAGCCCCCCGGCACCATCAATCGCAGAACGTTCGTATCGCCGTCGTACACGCCATCGTAGACGATATGCATGATCCGATCCGCAAAGATGTAAATGAGCAGCGAGAACAGCAGTCCGGCGCTCGCGTTGCGAGACACCGTCCGCACTAAATGCCGCCGGAATTCGCGCGCGCCTTTTTCATGCAACAGCATCGCCGCACGGGGTGGCAAATAGTTGTCCACTGTCTGCACCAGAAGACTAACTCCTCGCATGATGTTGCCGCAGGCCGCGAACGTCCCCACGGCAACCGGCCCAAGTGCGGCAACCAGAAAGGGATACACCTGCCCCGCGCCCCAGACGGCGAACACGCTCAGGATGATCCATTTCGAGATGTTCCAATTCTGTTGGACAATATCCCGCATAGACCGGTGCGGCGCACCGGCGCAGAGATTGCTCGCCCGAACGTCCCATGCGAATGCCGCCAGCGACGTCGCTGCCATGATCAAAAAGGCGCCCCCCCCATTGAGTCCCCATATCGCCTCAACGGCGAACAGTCCGGCCACCTGACCTCCGTAGCTGATGAGATCGCTCCGAAGCGCGTCTCCGATGCTATTGATGGCGTACCAATATCGGCGCATCATCTCCTGCAGAAAAAAGCACGTCACATACGCGACACATCC
>DASVLY010000451.1:0-4567 GCA_036384635.1 Noviherbaspirillum sp.
AATCCTTTCATCGCAACCCGCAGCGGCCGCGGAAAACGGCTGGCCAGCTTCCATACGCGCGGAACCCAGGTATGGCGGTTGTACCCGCCAAACAATTCATCGCCGGCATCGCCGGACAGCGCTACCGTCACATGCCGGCGCGCCATGCGGGAAACCAGGAAGGTGGGAATCTGCGAGGAATCCGCAAACGGTTCGTCGTACAGTGAGGGTAGCAGCGGAATCGCGTCGAATACATCGCGCTCGGAGACATAAAGCTCGGTGTGCGCGGTGCCCAGATGACGCGCCACGTCAGCGGCATGTGTGGCCTCGTTATAGCGCCGATCGTGAAAGCCGATCGAAAACGTTCTCACGGGCTGCGCCGATTGCGCTTGCATCATCGCTACCACCAGCGAGGAATCGATGCCGCCGGATAAAAATGCGCCCAATGGCACATCGGCCATCATGCGCAAGCCCACCGCCTCCCGCAGCCGGTGTTCGGTCTCGTCAATCAGTTCGCGTTCGCTGCCGGTGGCGGGATGCGCGATCCCCTCCAGCGCCGGGTTCAATGCCGACCAGTACGTTTGCGGCGCCGGCCATATCTGCCCGATCACATCGACGGCGCACAGTTTGACCCAGCAACCCGGCATCAGCTTGCGCACGTTGCGGAAAATGCTGCGAGGCGCCGGAACATAACAAAAGCGCAGGAAATCCGCGACCGCTTTCATATCCAGATCGCCCGACCATTCGGGATGCGCATACAGCGCTTTCAGTTCCGACCCGAACAGAAAGGTGCGATGGGCATAGCCGTAGTAGAGCGGCTTTTCGCCAAAGCGGTCGCGCGCCAGGTACAAGGATTTTTCTTCCGCATCCCATAACGCGAAGGAAAACATGCCGTTCAGCCTGGGAAGGGTGGCCGCCACTCCCCAGTGTGCGATTGCCTCAAGCAGCACTTCCGTATCGGAATGGCTGCGCCAGGCAAGCCCGCCGCAGGCCAATTCGAGTGTTTCGCGCAACTGGACGAAGTTGTAGATTTCACCGTTGAAGACGATCGCATAGCGCTCGTTGTGCGAGCGCATCGGCTGGTGTCCGCCGGGGGAAAGGTCGATGATCGACAGCCGCCGCTGCGCAAGGCATAAGCCATCCTCGCTTGTCCACACGCCAAAGTCATCCGGACCGCGATGACGGATTGCATCCGCCATGCGCATGCCGATCTGCTCTGCCACATCGCCGGACAGGCCGCTCGAAAGCGACCAATACCCTGTCAGTCCGCACATGCAGTACTCGCTTTGTTATTCATGTTTCGATTTCCATGTCTGAAGCGGGCCGGGCTCTCACGTTCATTGAAACGCAACACGTTTGACGCCCTTGCTTTCCGCCACCACCTGACGCAAAAGATGCAGCAACCTGGGGCCTGTCACTTGCACGCAATATTTTTCTTCCACCATCGCGCGCCCTTTCTGTCCCATTTTTTCCCTGACTTCGGGATTCGTGATCAGCATCGACAATGCGTTGAACCATGCTTCTTCCGTATCGGCAAGCAAGCCGTTGACTCCTGCCTGGACAATCTCCACGTTGACGCCTACCGGAGAGGCAATGACAGCCTTGCCGCACGCCATATACTGGATCAGCTTGCCGCCGTTTTTGCCGCGTTCCCATGGTTCGTCCACCAGCGGCATGATGCCGACATCGAAGCGGTGAATTTCCATGACTTCGGTTTTCTCTTGCCAGGCGATATAGCGAATGAAGTTGCATTCGGTTGCGTCGAGCTGGCCGCCGATCACTGCCAATTCGATCGGGAAAATGGCCGCCAGACGCTTCAGAACCGGCAGCAGGGGGCGCAGGAATTTGACGGTGGACGGCGAACCGATCCAGCCGATGACAAAAGGTTTTTCCCCTGCGAACTTGTCAGGCGACGAATAGCGCTGAAGGTCGATGACGGTGGGGAAAATCTCCACGCGCCGCGCCCCGGCTTCGAGCGCATGGTGTGCCAGATAAGGATTGCCGGGCACAACCAGCGCCGCATGGCGCATCACGTTGCGGATCTTGTTCTTCAACAGACGTTTGAAGGGATTGAGCGAAACGTCGTAGTTATGAAAGATGGCATCGTCGTAATCGACCAGATACGGTATCCCGGAACGTGCCAGCCAGTATTCGAACCACGAAGGAAAATTGGGAAACAATTCCTTTTCGATCCATACGACATCGAATTTGCGCACTCTGAACAATACCAGCAGGCGCTTGCAATATGCGCGTGCCAAGGAAAGCAGGGAAACTCTTTTTTTTGCATAAATGGTGCGCAAGTAGGCATCGTCCAGCAAAGGATAAATTTCGAAACGGGCATCGCCAAGAGAGCCTGTTTCAATATATTGCAACATACGCAGCCGGCTGCTTGCTCCCATGCGCGAATAGCGGGTCAATACCAATACGTTCATCTGGTTTTCCTGAATAATAAATATTGAGGAACCCATGCCCACAGGTAGCCGAAACCTTTCAGGGTTTCGACGATGCCGCTCATCGAGCGGCGTCCCAGCCCTGCATAGGCGAGGCGGCTGACAGGTTCCAGAAAAAGCGTGGTCGCTGAAAACAGCAACGCAGAGACCGGGTTGAAATGCTTGAAGGAAAAGAGCATCCGGCTGCGAAGGTAGTAAAACAATCGCTTTGCCTTGACGTTGCTCGAAGAGATGCAGCCTTTGTGGAAGGCCGCCACGTTCGCCAGAAACGCCGAAGCGTATCCAAGTTGATGCGCACGATAAGACAAATCCACTTCTTCGCTATAAACAAAGAATCGCTCATCGAACCCGCCCAGCTTGTTGAACAGGGAAGTGCGGATGCAAAAATAAGCGCCCATCACCTGGTCCACGTAGCGGGTTTCGTCGTGGGGCCATTCGTGCATGGTTTGCGAAGGAAAATACCTGGACAGAAAAAAATGCAGTCCTAACGCATCGGCCAGGTAGATGCGCAAGGAGGGGAAGCGGGAACAAGTGCGTGCGGTCTTTCCGTTCTCATCGATCAGTCTCACGCCGCAAATCCCTACTTTTTCATGCGCGGGATTCTGCATGAACCGGACTGTTTCGCGCAGCGTCTCGGCAGAAATTTCCGAATCCGGATTGAGAAACAGGATATAGGAGGCAGTGCTGCTGCGAGCTCCCTGGTTGCAGGCCGCTGCAAATCCGAGATTTCTGCTGTTCCTGATGATCCTGAGGGGAAAGTTCTTTACGCCTCGCAGATTCATCGAATCGTCGCTTGAGGCGTTGTCTACCACGACAACGCTACGAATCAGTTCGGGATCGAGCTCGTTGGCGCGTTGCAGGGAGGTGATGCAGTTTCGCAGATACTTTCCGGTATTCCAGTTGACAATCACAACGTGTAGATTCGACACTTTATTTTCCATGGCAAGCGGATCGGGGGGAAAACAGGAGAAACAGGAGAAAGAATAATCACGATAATGATTTCTTCTGTTTAGGGATTCTGACTGGTACTGAAAGCAATGCCTTGATCTCCGGCAAAGAGCGTGCCGACGTTGGCATTGATCATGTTATTTCCGACAGTCAGATTCGTCATCGCTCCTTGCGGCCAGGTGAAAAAATAGGCATGGATATTGGAATTCCTTGCGGTGTCCTGAGCGATGTTGTTGTTTTTGATGCTGATATTCGATGCCGTAAAGCGCGGCACGGGAGGCACTGTGGATGAGCCGCTGAGATCGATGTGAAACGCTGCCTTGCCGTAAATATCTCCGCTCATGCCCCAATTGCGAATGGTGTTTCCCTCGATGTTGAGATCGTTAATTCCATAAGGACCGCCGACTAACATGATGGCAATGGAATTGAAGTTGGACAGGGTATTGTTGACGATCCTGACCCGATTAAGCGAGGTAAGCAAGATGCCAAGGCTGTTGTTTTCATTAAGAATGCCGTTGTTGTCGGACAGGGTGTTGTTTGAAATGGTAATGTCTTCAATCGCGCCGCCGTCTGCATGATCTGCATCCCAGATGCCGTTGGAAGGAGTGGGAATGCTGATCGCGTAGGAAGCGCCGCCTGCATATGCGGGAATGACTTTTGTGGTGATGAGGTTTTTGTTGATCGTTACATTCCTTAATGTTTTTCCGCGCCAGAACGCGATTCCACGATGACTGTTCTCGATGGTATTGCCGGATACCGTGATGTTTTCTATGCTGTTCGGCATGCTGGCTATCCAGATTCCCGGTTCGCAGTAACTGATCTTGTTGCCTTGTGCGACGCTATTCGATCCATGAATCTCGATGCCTCCGCTGAAGCGGTTGTTACCCGGATACTGGGCGATAGTGTTGTTCAGAATCTTGGTGTCGGTCCACTCCGAATAAACAAACGAGAAATCCGTGTTGTTGACGTTACCCGGAATCCCGTGGCCGCCGACGGACCAGTAATTTTTTTCGATCAGAACACCTTTACCCGTGCCGTTTAACGTCACGGAGTTGGTGCCTGCGCTGTTGTAGAACCATGAATTTCTGATGGTGACGTTCTCGCCGTTCAGGATGAGTACCGCCATGCCGTTACGTATCTTGCCTGCCGGCGTCAGGTTTTTGTTTCCGTTTTCTTCGAACCGGATGTTT
>DASVLY010000452.1:0-4403 GCA_036384635.1 Noviherbaspirillum sp.
CCTGATGGCCATGCCAGTTTTCCCTTCGTCAGCTCCGCCATCAAGGAAATCTACGGACTGGAGCCCGAAGACGTAAAAGACGATTTCATGCCGATCCACATTCTTGCGCATCCCGAGGACCGGCCTTGCATCGATGCCGCCATCGCGGAATCGGCGCGGACAATGATGCCGTTTCGTATCGAGTACCGTGTTTGCCGCATGGGCCAGCCCGAACGCTGGCTCGATGTGCGTTCCACGCCGGAACGGGCGGCCGATGGCAGCATCGTCTGGAACGGTCTCATGCTCGACATCTCCGAGCGCAAGCGCATGGAAGAGGTGCTTGCCGTACGCGAGCGCGAATTTCGCACCCTGGTCGAACACTCTCCCGACACGGTGGTGCGCTATGGACGCGACCTCCGGCGCCTGTACGTCAATCCGGCCTTTGCCGCACTGGTTGAAGGCGGGGCGGTTGCATTGATCGGTACGATGCCTTCGGAATGTCCGGGCGGGGAGCATGCCGCCACCTACGAACAGAACTTGGGCGAGGTATTCGCGAGCGGGAAAGATCGTGAAGTCCAGTTCAAATGGACGAACAAACATGGCAGGGAAGTCTGCAGCCTGATTCACCTGACACCGGAATTCGGCAAGGACGGCACCGTGGAAAGCATACTGTCGGTGGGACGTGACATTACCGAGTTGCACGCTTTCCGCCAGAAGGTTCACCAGATGGCCTTCTACGATTCGCTGACTGCACTGCCGAACCGTGCGCTGTTCCACGACCGCTTGCGTCAGATGCTGACGGATGCATCATGGCATGACCAATTGGCTGGCGTAATGATGATCGACATGGATCGTTTTAAGGAAATCAACGACACTTTGGGGCATACGGTCGGCGACCAATTGCTGCGCGAGACGGCTGCGCGCCTGAGTACATGTGTTCGCGCCTATGACACCGTGGCGCGTCTTGGCGGCGACGAGTTTGCCCTCCTGTTGCCTGACATTCGCGTCGGCGCCGATCTGGGACGCATAGCCAGCAAGGTGCTCGGCCTGTTCGACGAACGATTCCTGCTGGATGGGAAAGAGGTATTCGTGTCGTGCAGTATCGGCATTGCGCTGTACCCCAACGACAGTACCGAAGCGGACGATCTCCTGAAGTATGCGGATTCGGCAATGTATTTCGCAAAACGCTCGGGACGCGCCAACTTCCGCTTCTATTCAAAGGATCTGACGGCCACCGCTCAGGAACGCCTGACGCTGGAATCGGAACTGCGCTACGCCATCGAGCGCAATGAGCTCGAACTGTATTACCAGCCCAAGGTGTCGTTGCAGGACGGCATGATGATCGGTTCGGAGGCGTTGCTGCGATGGCGCCATCAGCGGCTCGGCATGGTTCCCCCGAACCAGTTCATTCCGATCGCCGAAGACAGCGGACTGATCGTCGACCTGGGTAATTGGGTGTTGTACGAGGCCTGCCGCACAGCATCCGAATGGAATGCCGATGGCAAGCCGCTGCACAAGGTGGCGATCAACCTGTCGGCCAGACAGTTCCAGTCCCAGGATCTGGCCAAGACGGTGAGCGGAATCCTCAAGGAAACCGATTGCCGCCCTGAATGGATAGAACTGGAAATCACGGAGAGCCTTCTGCTCGATGAGGATGGCAAGACGATGGAGACGCTGTCGGCATTCCGGTCCATGGGGATTTCCATCGCCATTGACGATTTCGGCACCGGGTATTCGGCCCTGAGCTATCTGGCGCGATTCCCCATCGACACGCTGAAGATCGACAGGTCATTTATCCATAGCGTCACCACCGAGAACTACCGTGCCGAACTTGTGAAGGCCATCCTGTCCATTGCACGTTGCCTTGGACAACAAGTGGTGGCAGAAGGTGTCGAGACGGTCGAACAGGCGGCGTTCCTGCAGGCCAATGGCTGTCAGGTTGCGCAGGGGTTCCTGTACAGCAAACCATTGCCGAAGATGGAGACCGCTTCGTTGCCCCGGCATTTTGATTGCGGCAATCCGGCTGCGAGGGCGGACCGGCACGGCGGAGGGGGGGGGCTGAGCGCACCCCTTGAACTGACCGTCAATCCGCTCTAATTATCCCGCGCCACCCGAAATCCATTCTGCGACTGCCGCACGCTCGCATCATATTTGAAGCGTGTCGAAGACAGCATATAACTTGCATCTTCGCGCCATGATCCGCCGCGTATCACGCGCACCCGGCAATTCGGTTCATCCCAACTGCGGCCGTCGGCCGGTGCGCCCTTGTACGAGTTGTGCCAACAATCGCTCACCCATTCCCACACGCTGCCGTTCACGTCGTACAGCCCATATGGATTGGCGGCAAATGATCCGACAGGAGCGGGAGTGTCTTTCTGCCAGGGCTCGCCGCAATCCTTGCAGTTCGCGGTGCCCTTGCGCATTTGCTCGCCCCACCAATAGCGCGTCGATGTGCCTCCGCGCGCCGCGTATTCCCATTCCGCTTCGGTCGGCAGGCGGTACGGCTTGCCGGTAAGTTTGGCGAGCCATTTCACATACTGTTGCGCATCGTCCCAACTGACATCGCGTACCGGCGTATTCTTCTGGCGGTTGCCCTCGTTCGTTACGCGAGGGCAGGCGCCGGCATTCACGCATGCATCCCACTGTTCGACGGTCACTTCATGTTTTCCGATGGCGAAAGGTGTCTTGATCGATACTTGATGCGCCGGCTTTTCGCTGGGGTCGTTGGCGTTGCTTCCCATCGTAAAGACTCCGGCAGGCAGTGCGATCAGTTCCGGGCAGCCGGCGCAATCCTTGACTTCGCTTACACCCGCCGCCGGCGCTTTTTCCACTGGTGCAGGGCGGGCCTGTTCGGGAGTCGCTTTGGGTGCCGGCGCCGGCTTGGCGGCGGGGGGCGGACGCGCCCCTTCGGGCGGTGTTTCGCCCTTGGGGGCAGCCGCATGCAGCCGTTCGATGCGCGCTTTTGCCAGCGGAGCGAAGCGGCCGTTCGGATACGCTTTCAGATAAGCTTCGTAATCGCTCGCATGGTTGCTGTCCTTGATCGATTCCCAGAAGGTCAGTTCGTACTGCTCGGCACTGTCCCTCGGAAGCACGCCGGCATCGACCCCACTGCAGCATGCTGCACCGAAGAGGAAAACGATGAGAAATTTTCGCCACATAGCGATTCGCATTCCGTGCGAGAGTATTGATTCGGTCTTTGAACTCTCGCGCAGATTTCTGTCCATCTCTCTGATAAAGTTCAAAGCAGCCCCGCATCCTTCGGATGGAGAATCGAGTTCTGCTTACCGATACTCTGCATACAGGCCTTGGCATGCGAACAGCACTTATTACTGCCGCTTTGGCATTAGCGGTTTTCTGGACTACTCCCGCATTTGCCGCCGGCACGCCTTCGCCCAAGGATGCGTACGTCTATTTCATCTGGCCTTCCGATGGTGCCGTCATTCATGGCGGCAAGTTTTGGGTGCGCATGGGGCTGCGCAATATGGGCATATCTCCGAGAGGGGTAGCGCTTTCGGATGTCGGCCATCACCATTTGCTGATCGATACCGAGTTGCCGCCGCTGACTGAGCCGATTCCGTCGGACCGCAATCATCTTCATTTCGGTGCCGGCGAGACGGAAGCACGCATCGAACTCCCCCCGGGGAAACATACGCTGCAGCTTCTGCTGGGAGACCATAACCACGTGCCGCACGACCCGCCGGTGTATTCGAAAAAGATTTCGATCATCGTGCAATGAAGCCTGTTCCGGAAAACGGGAGAGATCGCTCATGATGAAATTTGCCTCTGCGTTTGCAGCTTTCCTTTTCTGCGGCGCTGCATTGGCGGGCAGCACGCCGGCGCCCGACAATGCCTATCTCTATATCGGCTGGCCGACCGATGGGCAGGTGATTGCGAGCGGCAAACCGATTCGCGTGTGGTTCGGACTGCGCAACATGGGTGTTGCTCCAAAAGGCGTGAAATTTCCGAATAGCGGCCATCATCACTTGCTGATCGACACTGACCTGCCGCCAATGGATCAGGAGATTCCGTCGGACAGGAATCATCTGCATTTCGGCGCGGGCGAAACGGAAACCCTGATAACCCTTCCTCCCGGCAAGCACACGTTGCAGTTGTTGATGGGGGATGACAAGCATGTCCCGCATAATCCGCCGATCTACTCGAAAAAGATCACGATTACCGTCAAGTGAGGAGCGCGTGCCGGAACCGGCAAAATCGGGCCAATGTCCAATTCTCTTAGCGTAGTTTTAGTTCAACATTTTGTATTCGATGAATTGAGGCGAGGGCGGTCAGATGGAAGGCACAACAGCTTTTGCCGAAGTCATCGGTGCGGCGACAGCCTATCTGGAAATAACCGGAAAAGGCGCGGCCAGGGGGAGTGTGTTCCCTTTGCATGACGAGGCAGTGATCGGACGCGAGCCGCAAGA
>DASVLY010000453.1:0-2526 GCA_036384635.1 Noviherbaspirillum sp.
GTTCAGGGAAGCAGCGCCTGGGCGCAGGATATGACGGAAACCCGGCACCGCATTCAGGCTTTGGAACCGCGCGACCCGGCAGGATTAAGGTAGTCATGTACACGGCCCACTTCGGCTTGCGTGAACTCCCCTTCGGTCTCACGCCGGACACCAGCTTTTTCTTCGCCTGCGCGACATACCAGGAAGCGCTGAATACGCTGCTCGTCGCGGCCAGGAACGGCGAAGGTTTCATCAAGATCACCGGGGAAGTCGGCACCGGCAAGACACTGTTGTGCCGCAAGTTCATGGCTACGCTCGACGATAACTTTGTCACGGCGTACATCCCGAACCCATATCTTGAACCGCGCACCCTGATGCTGGCACTGGCCGACGAACTGGAAATTACGCTGGAAAGGGACGTCGATCAGCACCAGTTGCTCAAATCGATCAATTACCGTTTACTGGAACTGGCGCAGCAGGACAAGCGTGTGCTGCTCTGCATCGACGAGGCGCAGGCAATGCCAATTGAGAGCCTGGAAGCGTTGCGCCTGTTGACGAATCTGGAAACCGAAAAACGCAAGCTGCTGCAAATCGTGATGTTCGGCCAGCCGGAACTGAACCGCAAGTTGCAAGAACAAGCGATCCGGCAATTGAACCAGCGGATCACCTTCCATTACCACCTGGGTCCGCTGACCAAGGACGACATGGAGTTCTATATTTCGCACAGGTTAAGCGTTGCCGGTTATACCGGCGGCAGGTTGCTCAATCGCGGCGCGGTGACTGCATTGTATGCGGCCAGCCGGGGCATCCCACGCTTGGTGAATATCCTTTCCCACAAGGCGCTGATGCTGACTTACGGCGAGGGCAAACAACAGGTGACTGCACGCCACATCCATGCCGCTGCGGCCGATACAGGCACGGCAAAGAAGAGGTACCTGCCATGGGCATGGCTGGTTGCACTGGCATTGCTGGTTGCAGGCGCCAGCGCAGGATGGGCTTATTTCCGATGAGCCTGATTAACCAGATGCTCAAGGAGCTGGACGCGCGGCGTGCAGACACGATAGGTTCGCCTCAATATGGCCAGCAGGTTCGCGCGGTGGCGCGGCGTAACACGATTCATCCGGCATGGTGGGTTGCGCTGGCTTTGGCGACGATTATCGCGGGTGTATTGACGTGGCTGGTTCTGCGGCCGTTGCCTGTCGTTCGCAATGCGCTTACCCAGCTACCTTTGAAACCGCAAATCGTTTCCAATCCGACGCCGGTTTCCTCGCCTCTCAGGAAGACAGCCGAAGCTGCACCCATGCCGCCGGCCATGACTCCTGCAGGCAGGCAAAGCGGGTTCACGCATCCCGCGCCGACAGCAAAACATGATGAGACGCAGGAAAAGTCCGTGCCGAGCGTAAAGCCGGCACCAGTTCGAATTGCCAGGGAGACGCCTGCAATACCGGCTCCGCCGGTCAGTAAAGTCGGGCCGACAGAAATTCCGGTAGTGAAAGCGCCTGATACTGCAGCATCCGTATCGATCAATAAACAAGTCAAAGAACTTTCAGCGCAGCAGCGTGCCGAGAATGCGTATCGCCAAGCGATATCGGTATTGCAGCAAGGGAAAGCTGCAGAGGCGATCAGCGGGTTGGAGCAAGCGCTTCGGCTTGACCCGAAACACGTGGCGGCACGCCAGACCCTGATCGGCATATTGTTGGATTCCAAACGTTCGGAAGAAGCATTGCGACATGCGCAGGAAGGCTATCGTCTCGATCCGGCACAAGTGGGCATGGCAATGATCCTCGCACGCCTGCAACTGGAAAAGGGCGAGCTGCGTGGCGCAATTGAAACCTTGGAACATACATTGCCTTATGCCGCCGATCATGCCGACTACCAAGCGTTCCTTGCCGGACTGCTGCAGCGTAACGATCAGCACAAGGAAGCCACCGAGCATTATTTGCTCGCATTGCAGAAAGCGCCGCAGAACGGCGTCTGGTGGATGGGGATGGGTATTTCCCTTTGTGCGGAGCATCGCATCGCTGAAGCTCAGGAGGCATTCAAGCGCGCGAAGGCGAGCAATACCTTGTCGGTAGAACTGCTTGCATTCGTCGAGGCGCAGTTGAATCAGTTGCAGCGCTGATGAACGATAAGGTTGGAGAGATTAAATAATTTTTCCGGCCGTTGACGCATCGAGCTGTTTGTCCTGGCAGTCTTCCGCCAGTTTTCGGAATAACAATTGCGTTTCACTGCGCAGGCAGGGAACATCATGGGCAGCAGTTAGCCGGCAGTACAACAGCATCGATTTCATGAATGATCCCGTTGTCTGCCATGAGATCGCTCTGAATGACGTTCGCGTTATCTACAGTCACCTTGCCGTTATCGGAAGTGAGCATTAACGGCTCTCCCTGAATCGTTTTCACCTTGCCTGGTTTGACATCGGCGACGGCGACTCTCCCCGGAATAACATGGTGGGCAAGCACTTGAGCGAGCCTGTTCTTATCCTTCCATAATGCCTCCATCGTGCCCGAAGGAAGTTTTTTGAATGCCTCATCTGTCGGTGCAAAA
>DASVLY010000454.1:0-5799 GCA_036384635.1 Noviherbaspirillum sp.
TCAGGCAAGGAGTGTAGCGCGCTGGCGATAGACAGCAAAATTGCACAACTTATTCCTGTGCGCGGCCTTTATACTATGAAACCTGCCGTCGTTTCATCGATCTCGCCATGACTCTTACCGAACTCAAATACATCGTCGCCGTCGCCCGCGAAAAGCATTTCGGCCATGCGGCGGAAGCTTGTTTTGTCGCGCAGCCGACGCTATCGGTCGCGATCAAGAAGCTGGAGGATGAACTCGGCGTGGTGATTTTCGAGCGCGGCGGCACCGAAATCTCGATGACGCCGCTGGGCGCGCAAATCGTCGCGCAGGCAGAGCGTGTGCTGGAGCAGACGGCTGCGATCAAGGAAATCGCCAAGCAGAACAAGGACCCGCTGGCCGGCCCCTTGCGCCTCGGCGTGATTTATACGATCGCGCCCTATCTGCTGCCGCCGCTGGTGAAGGCCATGATCGAGCGCGTGCCGCAGATGCCGCTGATCCTGCAGGAAAACTTCACCACGCGCCTGATCGAATTGCTGCGCCAGGGCGAGCTGGATGCGGCGATCATGGCGCTGCCGTTCGCGGACCAGGGGCTGATGGTGCAGCCGCTGTATGACGAGCCGTTCATCGTCGCGCTGCCCAGGCACCATCCGTGGGCAGAGCACGCATCGATCAATGCAGAGGAATTGAAAACGGAAACCATGCTCCTGCTCGGCAGCGGCCACTGCTTCCGCGACCAGGTGCTGGAAGTGTGTCCCGAAATGTCGCGCTTTTCCACTACCGGCGACGGCATCGCGCGCACGTTCGAAGGCTCGTCGCTGGAAACGATACGCCACATGGTCGCCTCCGGCATCGGCATCACGGTATTGCCGCAGGCGTCGGTGCCCGACATGAAGGCAAAGGAGTGGATGCTGCGCTATGTGCCGTTTTCGGAGCCGATCCCGTCACGCCGCGTCGTCATCGCATGGCGCAAGAGTTTCACACGGCGGCGGGCGATCGAGGCGATCCGGCAGGCGGTGTTGTCGTGCGATCTGCATGGTGTGACGATGCTGCGCGACGCGCAGATGGCGGAAGGCTGACATGCATCGCCTGGCTCTCTACGTCCGCCTCGTCCGCCTCGACAAACCGATCGGCATCCTGCTGCTGCTGTGGCCGACGCTGTCGGCATTGTGGCTTGCATCGAACGGCAAACCGGACTGGACGCTGGTGGCGATCTTCACCTTGGGCACCGTGCTGATGCGTTCGGCCGGCTGCGCCATCAACGATTTCGCCGACCGCGACTTCGACAGGCATGTGAAGCGCACCGCCGAACGTCCCCTCACCAGCGGCAGGATCGCCGCCTGGGAAGCGGTGATGGTCGCCGCCGTGCTGGCGTTGCTGGCGTTCGCGCTGATCCTGCCGCTGAATGCGTTCACCAAGGAATTGTCGGTTGCCGCAGTGGCAATCGCCGCCAGCTATCCGTACTTCAAACGCTTCTTTGCGATCCCGCAGGCTTATCTCGGCATCGCGTTCGGCTTCGGCATTCCGATGGCGTTCGCCGCAGTGCAGGGCCAGGTGCCGCCCGCCGCCTGGCTGCTGTTGATCGGGAATATCTTCTGGGCGGTTGCGTACGACACCGAATACGCGATGGTGGATCGCGATGACGATTTAAAAATCGGCATCAAGACCTCGGCCATCACCTTCGGCCGCTTCGATGTGATGACGGTGATGCTGTGCTACGCGATGTCGTTTGCGATCATGCTGGCAGTCGGCTGGCAATACGGCCTGCGCGCGTGGTTCATCGCCGGACTTCTGGCCGCAGTCGCCTGCGCGCTATACCACTACACGCTGATCCGCGAGCGCGACCGCATGCGCTGCTTTGCCGCATTTCTTCATAACAACTGGCTTGGCGCGGCAGTGTTTGCCGGCATCGCGCTGGATTATGCGTTGCGTTAATCTCCCAAAACCATTTGACTCCGCGCAAGACGCGCACCGCCCTGTTACTTACACTGCGAGAAGCGTGGACAACAGGACGGAGCATGCATGGAAACGACAGAACAAGACGCTGACGTACGCGACCGATTGATAAACGACCTGAAGCTGATCATCAGGGATGCGGAGAATTTGCTGAGAGGCACCGGGCAGCAGATGGACGAAGGGTACCGGGCCGCGCGCGCCAGATTCGAAGAAACTCTCAGCGATGCCAGAAGCGGTCTGTCGACGCTGGAAGAACGCTTTCTCGCCAGCAGCCGCGAGGCGCTCGACACCACCAATCAATATGTGCAGGAGCATCCGTGGCAGTCGATCGGCATCGGCACGCTGGCCGGGCTGGTGGTCGGACTCTGGCTGGGCCGCAGATAACCGATGGGGATTGCCGAATCGGCGGCACGCATGGCCGCCTCCCTGCTTGCGATCGCGCAGACGCGCCTCGAACTGGCGGCAACCGAAGTCGAAGAGGAATCGCTGCGTTATTTTTCCTACCTGCTGCTGTCGCTGGCGGCGATGTTCTGCATTGGTCTGGCGATTGTGCTCGGCACCTTGCTCATCGTGGTGCTGTACTGGGATACCAACCGTATCGGCGTGCTGCTGGTGCTGACCGTATTGTTCGCCTTCGTCGGCATCATGATCGGATTACGGGTGCGCAGCCGGTATCGCGACAAGCCGAAGCTGTTGCTGCATACGATGACCGAACTCTCGCGCGATGGCGAGATGCTGCAGCCTCCGGCATCGACATGAGCACGCGCGCCGACCTCCTCGTGCAGCGGCGGCTGATGCTGATCGCCGAAAGCCAGGCGCAACGCGCGGATCTCGCGCAACAGATGCTGCCGCTGACGTACACCCTTTCGTCGGTTCATATCGGTCTGCGGATGCTCGACAGGATCAGGAAGCATCCGGGGTGGATTGCCGTTGTGACCGTCGCGCTGGCGGCGATCACGCCGCGGCGCTTGTCTGCAGTTTTCAAGCTCGGCACCGCAGGGTTGCGCTTGTGGCGGTTGGCGATGCCGTTGGTGCAGAGCAGATTTTACCGATGACCAATGCCCGGACTACAGGCGTCCGAATTCTTCGCCTAATTCCTTGCCGCGCGCCGCAGCCGCCTTCATCGCTTTCACGATGGCGTCCTTGACGCCCGACGCTTCCATGCTGGTCAGCGCTGCATAAGTCGTGCCGCCCTTGGAGGTCACTCGTTCGCGCAGCAGCGATACGGGTTCCGGCGATTGCGCCGCCAGTTGCGACGCGCCGACGAAGGTGGCAATCGCAAGCTGCGTGCCCTGCTCCGCCGTCAGGCCCATCTCCTGCGCCGCCTGCTGCATGGCTTCGATGAAGTAGAACACGTAGGCGGGACCGCTGCCGGAAACCGCCGTCACCGGATCGATCAGCGCTTCGTCATCCAGCCAGACAGTGGCGCCGACCGCGCGCATGATGGCGTCAGCCGCATCGCGCTGCTGCTGCGACACGCCGTGTGTGGCAACCATGCCGGTGATGCCCTTGCCGATCAGTGCCGGCGTATTCGGCATCGTGCGCACGATCGCGTCGTAGCCGTTCAGCCAACGCGACAAATCGACCGCGCGAATGCCTGCGGCGATCGACAGGATCAATTGTTTCGACACATGCGGCTGCAATTGCGCAACCACTGACGTCATCTGCTGCGGCTTTACCGCGAGCACGACCACATCGCACTGTGCGATAGCCGCATCGATTTGCTGCGTGGTCGTCACGCCGAACTGCGCCTGCAGTTTTTGCAGCGCCTCGGGGCTCGGATCGATCACATGGATGTTGGCGCCTGCCGTCAGTTTGCCGGCAAGACCGCCGATCAATGCCGTGGCCATGTTGCCGCCGCCGATGAAGCCGATTTTCAGATTGTTTCGATTATTTTGCATAGTCCCGTTTTCCAAAAATTGCTGTTCCAATCCTGACTATCGTCGCCCCCTCGGCAACCGCCGCTTCCAGATCGGCGGACATGCCCATCGACAGCGTGTCCAGTGTCAATCCCTGCGCGCGCAGACTGTCGAAAAGCTGCCTCAGTTGCCGCAGCGGCGCGCGCTGTTTCTCTGCATCTTCCGCCGGTTCCGGTATCGCCATCAGTCCGCGCAGTTTCAATCGCGGCAGGGCAGCGACTTTCGGCGCCAGCTCCATCACCTGTTGCGGCGTAGCCCCGCTCTTGCTTTCTTCTCCGCTGATATTGACCTGCAGGCAAACATTCAACGGCGGCAGATGGGGAGGCCGCTGTTCGGACAGGCGCTGCGCGATTTTTTCACGGTCGACCGAATGCACCCAATCGAAATGTCCGGCAATCGGCCGCGTCTTGTTGCTCTGGATCGGGCCGATGATGTGCCATTCCAGCAACAAATCAGGCCGCATTGCCTGCACTGCGGCCATCTTGTCCAGCGCTTCCTGCAGATAGTTTTCGCCAAACGCGCGCTGGCCCGCCTGTGCCGCATCGATCACGGCATCCGCTCCGAATGTCTTGGACACCGCGAGCAAGGCAACGGTTTGCGGATCGCGCGACACCGCGCGGCTTGCTGTCGCAATACGATCTTTCACAGCTTGCAAGTTGCCGGAAATTAAGGACATAATCTTTTTACTTAAAGCAACACATCATTGGCGTTTTTCCATCCGCAGGGATTATAGAGCCTATGGACATTTCCGAACTCCTCGCTTTCTCCGTCAAGAACAAGGCCTCCGACTTGCATCTGTCGTCCGGCCTGCCGCCGATGATCCGTGTGCATGGCGACGTGCGCCGCATCAATGTGCCGCCGCTGGAGCATCGTGATGTGCACAGCATGATTTATGACATCATGAACGATGGCCAGCGCAAGGCATATGAGGAAACGCTGGAGTGCGACTTTTCCTTCGCCATTCCCGGTCTCGCGCGTTTCCGCGTCAATGCGTTCAACCAGGATCGCGGCGCGGCGGCGGTAATGCGCACCATTCCGTCCAAAGTGCTGACGCTGGAGCAATTGAATGCGCCCAAGATCTTCGCCGACCTCGCATTGAAACCGCGCGGTCTGGTGCTGGTGACCGGCCCCACCGGCTCCGGCAAATCGACGACCCTGGCGGCGATGATCAACCACCTGAACGAAACCGAGTACGGACATATTCTGACGGTCGAAGACCCGATCGAATTCGTGCATGAATCGAAGAAATGCCTGATCAACCAGCGCGAAGTCGGGCCGCATACGATGTCGTTCCAGAACGCATTGCGCTCGGCATTGCGCGAAGACCCGGATGCGATCCTGGTCGGCGAATTGCGCGACCTCGAAACCATACGCCTTGCCATGACCGCCGCCGAAACCGGCCACCTGGTGTTCGGCACGCTGCACACGTCGTCGGCGGCAAAAACGATCGACCGTATCGTTGACGTATTCCCGGCGGAAGAAAAGGAAATGATCCGCGCGATGCTGTCGGAATCGCTGCAGGCGGTGATTTCGCAAACGCTGTTGAAAACCAAGGATGGCGCCGGCCGCGTCGCCGCGCACGAGATCATGCTCGGCACGCCGGCAATCCGCAACCTGATCCGCGAAGCGAAAGTCGCGCAAATGTACTCGGCGATCCAGACCGGCAGCAATGTCGGCATGCAGACTCTGGACCAGAACCTGACCGACCTGGTGCGCCGCAACGTGATTGCCCCGGCCACCGCGCGCGCTGCGGCGAAGACGCCGGAAAACTTCCCCGGATAAATAAAGAGGCACAACATGGAACGCGATCAGGCCACGAAATTCATGCACGACCTGCTGCGGCTGATGACCACCAAGGGCGGCTCCGACCTGTTCATTACCGCGGAATTTCCGCCGGCATTAAAGATCGACGGCAAGATGACGCCGGTGTCGAACCAGCCGTTGTCGT
>DASVLY010000455.1:0-3141 GCA_036384635.1 Noviherbaspirillum sp.
CACCGCGAGCCGCGCGGCTTGCGCCGCCCCCAGGTTCGCAGCATGAATACCGTAGTAATGCTGCGCGGCTGCTTCGACACCGAACACGCCGGCTCCCCATTCGACCACATTCAGGTAAATCTCGAAGATGCGTTCCTTGTCCATCAGGGATTCGAGCATATAGGTGATCACGATTTCCTGCGCTTTGCGCGCATAACTGCGCTCGCCCGACAGGAACAGATTCTTCGCAAGTTGCTGGGTGATGGTGGAACCGCCGGCGACAACCTTGCCCTTCTTCGCATTCTTTTCGTACGCCTTTTGCAGCGCCTCCCAGTCTATACCTTCATGCTCGGAGAAATTTGCATCCTCGGCGGCGATGATCGCACGTTTCAGATGGTTCGAGATGCGGTTGTACGGCACCCATTTATGCTGCAGTTGCGCGTTCGGGTTCTTTTCGCGCAGCACCGACAATTGGCGGCGCATGAAGCTGGTCGATTCAGGATTGTGATCGACCCACCACCAGATCTGGATAAAGAAAAATAGCTGCATCACCAGCAGAAACAGCACCGGCACAACGAGCAGCCATAGCAACAGCTTGCGCAGCAGCTTCATTGCCTACAGCTTCGCGCGCAAGTCGGCATACACCGGTGCCGTGTCCGGGCGCACACCGCGCCACACGAAGAACGCTTCAGCAGCCTGCTCCACCAGCATGCCGAGCCCGTCACGCACCATTGCCCCATTCTGTGCAGCAAAACGCAGGAAGACAGTCGGCTCCTTCGCATACATCATGTCGTATGCAAGCGCATTGACGCCGAATACAACCGGCGCGATCGGCGGCAGGTCGGACGACAGGCTGGCGGAAGTCGCATTGACGATCACGTCGAACGGCTCCTGCAATGCCTCAAAGGAGCATGCCGCCACCTTGCCGTGTTGCGCAAATTGCCGGACCAGTTCGTCCGCCTTGGACACGGTACGGTTGGCGATCACCAGTGCCGCAGGACGTTGCTGCAGGATGGGCAACATCACGCCACGCGCAGCGCCGCCGGCACCCAGCAACAGGACTTTTTTCTTCTCGATGGCCACACCGGCATTGCGCACAATATCAGTCACCAGGCCGACACCATCGGTGTTGTCGCCGACGATCGCCTTACCCTCGAACTTCAAGGTATTGACGGCACCGGCTGCCTGCGCCCGTTCGGTGAGCGATGTCGCCAGCGCATACGCTTCCAGCTTGAACGGCACCGTCACATTGGCGCCCCTTGCGCCCTGCCGCACCAGTTCCTGCACGGTTTGCGCAAAACCGTCGAGCGGAGCAAGCAGGCGCTCGTAGAGCAGGTTCTGCTGCGTCTGCGCGGCAAAGCGCGCATGGATTTCAGGCGACTTGCTGTGCGCAATCGGATTGCCGATCACGGCATAACGGTCCGGCAGAACGCTCAATTCTGCCTCCCCTGCATTTCCGCTTCCAGTGCATCGTCCCGCGTAAATTTGAAGCGGGTGGTCATCACCCACACATCATCCTTGTCGGTGGAGCGCATGTTTTTCGCGAACGCGCCGAACGGGGCGGCACGCCTGACGATGCGCTTGGCTGCTTCGTCCAGCGCCGGATTGCCCGAAGTGCGTTCCACGGTAATACCGTCGTCGCGATCGGTCTTGTAGATATTCCCATCCTGGAAAATCGCAATCGACATGGTAAGTTCGCCGTACAGCTTTTTCCCGTCTTTTTGCGGAAAATTCAGGGTGCCGATCTTTTCGATCCGCTGGCGTACGCTGTCGAAGTACATCGCATAGCCGACTTCGCGGGTACTTGGCGAGATGAAGGTTTTCTTCGGACGCTTGTTCTCATCCTCGATGCGTTTGGCAATCTCCGCCTCGCGCCGCATGATTTCACGCGAAGTCTCCGTGGCGTCGGCACCATCGACGTGCGAGCGCAGATCCGGCTTCTCATCCTTGACCGGGGGAGCCTTGACGCGGGTTTTCTTGTTCAATTGCGCCAGCATCCGCTGCTGTTTTTCGAGTTCTTCGATGCGGCGCTGAATCGCCTTCATGCCATCGCCGTCCTCGCTCCTGTTCATATCGGGCAAGGGCGATTTGGAACGGCCGGCGTCGGCATTGCCGCCGCCGTCGAGATTGGCCTGCGCCAGCGCATCCGCCTTAAGCGGTTTCCGGTCATGCTTGGCATTGACGAGAATGACTTCCAAGCCAGGATCGACCGGCTTGAACCGGAAGGAATCGGGTGCCGCGAATCGTACGGCCAGCAGCGCGCCGTGCATTAACACCGACGCTGCGACAGCGATGGACAACGTGCGGTTCTGATCAAGTAGCAATAGCTTCACGCGCAGTGACTTCAGCGGTTGCAGAAGGTTGGCATTTTACGACAAAGCCCATCCGTTCATAACGCACAATAACGCAGACTTTTCACTCTTGTGCCGGTTCGGCTGCAGCTCCCGTTTCGCTCGCGGCGTCTTCATTATCGGCGGTCAGCACATCGGCCTCGCCGGCATCGGCAACGGCCGCCGCTATTTCGATCAGCCTTGCCTCGATCGTCAAATCGACCTCGTCCCAGCGCAGCAGATCGAGCTTCACATGCGTACCGCGCGCGGCCTGCGGCATGCCGGGCAGGCGGATGATTAACGGAATATCCGCCAGGCGCAGCACTTCGTCCTTCAGCACCACCGCATCGACCTGGCGCGCATTCTCCTGCGCCAGCCAGCGCAGGCACCAGTAGCGCTCCATATTCGCCTGAAAATCGGCATAGGCCGAGTAAGCCGCATCGAACGCGGACACCACTGCAAACAGATCGGCGTCCTTCGGCTTGAACGGCGCGGCCAAAGGCGCGGTCACGCCATGCTCGACACAGGCCAGGATCTGCCACTGGTTGACCAGGTCGGTATAACGGCGTAACGGCGAGGTGCTCCACGCATACTGGTCAACGCCCAGACCTTGGTGGGGCGCCGCATGAGTGACCATACGCACCTGCATTTTTGCCGCCCAACCGCCGCCACCGGCGCCCTGGCTGCGATAAATGCCCGGAACCCCGTGGTCATGCATCAGCTTTCCCCAGGTGCTGTTGGCGAAAATCATCAGCTCGGCGACGATCTTGTCCAGCGGCGCACCGCGCTTGCGGCGCACGATAGTAACGACATCATTTTCGACATAGAAATT
>DASVLY010000456.1:0-5298 GCA_036384635.1 Noviherbaspirillum sp.
TGAACCTGCTGAAGGCTTATCTGGCCGAAGCGCCTTCGATCGACTTGCTCGAAGTTGTGTTCAAGGCGGTACTGGAGCTTGATGGAGTGGATGCCGCGAACCAACTGGTCAGCGATGAACTGCGCCGCACACCGACGCTGTTGGGATTGGACAAGCTGTTGGAAGCGCGTCTGATGGATGCGTCGCCTGAAGTGTGGCCAGAACTGTCGCTGGTCAAAAACCTGGTGCATGGCTACACGCAGAAGCTTGCGCGCTACCAGTGCAGCCAGTGCGGTTTCAAGGCGCGCCAATTCTATTGGCAATGCCCAGGCTGCAGTCAATGGGAAACCTATCCGCCGCGCCGCACCGAAGAACTCAATGTGATGAATTAATACCGGAGCACCATGAAAATCACGATTATCGGCACAGGCTATGTCGGCCTGGTTACTGGAGCATGCCTGGCTGAACTGGGCAACGATGTGTTTTGCCTGGACGTCGACCAGAGGAAAATCGACATCTTGAATAGCGGTGGCATTCCGATCCATGAGCCTGGCTTGGCCGACATCGTCACGCGCAATCGTGCGGCAGGCCGGCTAAAGTTTTCGACCGATGTGGCCGCCAGCGTCGCGCACGGAGACATCCAATTCATCGCGGTGGGAACGCCGCCGGATGAGGACGGTTCTGCCGATTTGCAGTATGTGCTGGCAGCAGCGCGGAACATCGGTCGGCACATGAACGGTTTCAAGGTGATCGTCGATAAATCGACAGTACCGGTCGGCACTGCCGACAAGGTGCGCGCGGCAATCGATGCCGAACTGAAGATGCGTGATAACCGCATCAAATTCTCAGTGGTGTCGAACCCCGAGTTTCTGAAAGAGGGGGCGGCGGTGGAAGACTTCATGCGCCCGGACCGTATCGTGATCGGTTGCGACGACACGCCCGAAGGCCAGCAGGCGCATACGCTGATGAGGAAGTTGTACGCGCCGTTCAACCGCAATCACGAACGCACCTTCTGGATGGATGTGCGCTCGGCGGAATTCACCAAGTATGCGGCCAATGCGATGCTCGCGACTCGTATTTCATTCATGAACGAACTCGCCAATCTGGCCGACAAGGTCGGTGCTGATATCGAGGCCGTGCGTCACGGGATCGGCTCCGACCCGCGCATCGGTTACAGCTTCCTGTATGCGGGTTGTGGCTATGGCGGTTCCTGTTTTCCCAAGGATGTGCAGGCGCTGGAGCGCACGGCGCGTGACTTCGGACAGGACTTGCTGATTTTGCGCGCGGTTGAAGAAGTCAACCATCATCAGAAGCATGTGCTGGGCAAGAAGATCATCGAACGTTTCGGCCAGAGCTTGGACGGCAGGCACTTTGCGGTCTGGGGGCTCGCGTTCAAGCCGAACACCGACGACATGCGGGAAGCATCGTCGCGTGTGTTGCTGCGTCAACTGATCGAGCGCGGTGCGACTGTTGCCGTCCATGATCCGGTGGCGATGACGGAGGCCAAGCGTGTGCTTGCACTGGACTTCGCCGATTCCGTAGATGCACTGTCACGCATCCGCTTTTGTGACAGCCCCATGGAAACCCTGCGCGACGCCGATGCCTTGGCAATCGTGACGGAATGGAAGGCTTTCCGCAGTCCGGACTTCGACCAGGTCAAGTCTCTGCTCAAGGCACCGGTTATTTTTGACGGGCGCAATCTGTACGAGCCTTCGGTGATGGGGGATGCAGGCTTTGAATATCACGGCATCGGCCGTTCGGTGTTGACCAGATCATGAGCAATATATCGATTCCCCTGAAAGCGCCGCGCATTCTTGTGGTCGGCGATGTGATGCTGGATCGTTACTGGTTCGGAGAGGTTAGCCGTATTTCGCCGGAGGCGCCGGTGCCGGTAGTGCGGGTGGAGCGGCGTGAAGAGCGCTTGGGCGGTGCCGCCAACGTTGCACGCAACGCAGTCGCGCTGGGAGCCCACACTGGATTGCTTGGTGTGGTCGGACAGGATGAGGCGGGTGACATGGTGCAGGAACTGGTGACAGGACTGCACATCAACAGCTATCTCAACCGTGATGTCGCGATTCCAACCATCATCAAACTGCGTGTGATCGGCCGCCAGCAGCAGTTGCTGCGCATCGATTTCGAAGATCCACCTACCGCCACTGTATTGCGCGACAAGCTGACCCAGTATAACGCGCTGCTGCCGCAGTATGACGTGATCGTGTTGTCGGACTATGCGAAGGGCAGTCTGGTGAATGTTGCGCAGATGATTTCTGCAGCAAAGCAGGCGGGAAAATGTATTCTCGTCGATCCCAAGGGAGATGATTTCACGCGCTACAAAGGTGCTTCCATCCTCACGCCGAACAAGTCGGAATTGCGACATGTCGTCGGTTCCTGGAAAAGCGAGGAAGAGCTCACCGTGAAGGCACAGCAGCTACGTACCTCGCTTGAACTCGAAGCCTTGCTGCTGACACGTTCGGAGGAGGGAATGTCTTTATATACCGATGAGGAAGTGATCCACATCCCGACCATTGCGCGTGAAGTGTATGACGTGTCCGGCGCAGGCGATACGGTAATTGCGACGCTGGCGACGATGCTCGGCAGCGATATGCCGCTGGCTGAAGCAGTATCGATTGCGAACCGTGCGGGCGGAATTGTAGTTGGGAAATTGGGTACCGCGACAGTCACCAAGGAAGAGCTTTTCAGTTGAGGCCAAATACAGGCACGATGAGAATGTCATTGTGTCAACCGCCGTATTTCCCAGACGTTAAACCAACCGGGGCTGCCTGCGTTGAGTCAGCCCGAATATCCCAACTTACTTGGAGAGGCATTTACATGTTCAAGAAACTGTTATTGGCGGTTGTTGCGTTGATGATGACGATGGGCCTTGCTTTCGCACAGGTCGAAGTGAATAAGGCTGATCAGGCGGCGCTCGATGGCATCAAGGGAATTGGTCCGAAGACATCGAAGACCATTCTCGATGAGCGCAAGAAAGGCGGGGATTTCAAGGATTGGGCGGATTTTCAAAAGCGCGTGAAAGGTGTGGGTGAGAAGAGCGCAATGAAGTTGTCGGAAGCAGGTTTGACAGTCAACGGCCAGCCGTACCCGAAAGCTTCGGCATCGGCTTCTGCAGGCAAGGAAAACAAGAAAGCGAAAGCAGACGCAGCAAAAGAGGCAAAGCCGACGGCAAGTGCGAGCAAGGATGTCAAGAAAGAGGAACCGAAGAAATAATTCGGCCGAGCTTCAAGCAAAACCCCGCAGGTGCAAACCGCGGGGTTTTTTAATTTCAGCCGCAGTTAAAGCTGCTTAACTTGCTGTGCAAATTGGCACTTCACTGAAACTGCGTTTGGGTTGTTCACGCGATGACCCATCAGCGATACGCGCGAATGCGAGTGCGATTAAAATGATATTTTTAATGAAGCAATCAATCCGACCATGCCTTATCTGAATATTGAAGATACGATCGGCAATACACCCTTAGTGCAACTCAAGCGCATTCCCGGCATGGAGGCCGCACGTCGTAATAATGTGATTCTGGGTAAGTTGGAGGGTAATAATCCGGCAGGTTCAGTGAAGGATCGCCCAGCTTTATCGATGATCAAGCATGCAGAAGAGCGAGGCGAAATCAAGCCGGGCGACACTCTCATCGAGGCAACCAGCGGCAATACCGGCATCGCGCTGGCAATGGCGGCATCGATACGCGGCTATAAGATGATGCTGATCATGCCGGAAAACCTGAGCGAAGAGCGTCGCCAAAGCATGGCTGCGTATGGTGCGAAGATTGTGCTCACACCGAAGACGGGGGGGATGGAATATGCGCGAGACCTTGCCGAACAGATGCAAAAGGAAGGCAAGGGCATCATCCTCGACCAGTTTGGCAATCCGGACAATCCTCGCTCGCATTACGAAGGTACTGGTCCGGAAATCTGGCGCGATACCGAAGGACGGATTACCCATTTCGTCAGCGCGATGGGCACCACTGGCACCATTATGGGCGTATCACGCTATCTGAAAGAAAAAAATCCGGGAGTCCGGATTGTTGGCGCACAACCTGAAGAGGGATCGCAGATTCCCGGTATCCGAAAATGGCCAGAAGCCTATTTACCGAAGATTTATGACAAATCGCGTGTCGACCAACTGGAATATGTGAGTCAGGCCGCTGCGGAACAGATGGCGCGCCGGATGGCAATGGAAGAGGGGATTTTCTGCGGAATTTCATCCGCTGGCGCATGCGAAGTCGCATTACGCATTTCGAATACAGTGGAGAATGCAACAATTGTTTTTATCGTCTGCGATCGCGGCGACCGTTATTTGTCCACCGGCATCTTCCCTGCATAGCAGGAAAGAGCGGTGGTCTGATTATTCCTCCTGCTGTTCAGCACTGCTGTTGTTGGCAGGCGCCTCTTTCGGTTTGAACTGCTTGTCGCTGATGCGGAACTTGTCGCGGCGATCACCCATCAAGATGCGCAGATCTTTGATGGAGAGGTCGCTCACTTCATGCATGCGGATCAGGAGTGATGCGCCCACCGGTAGCCGGCGATGACGAATCTTGCTGATGACTGGCGGCGCAACTTCCAGTGCCCGCGACAGTGCCGCATCATTCTTGAGATTGAGTTTTTCGATTAACGCATCCAACAGGTTATTGGGATCATAATTAACTTGATCGGCGAGTCGTGTGCTGTTCATGATATTGCCTGATTGAGTAGTCATAGTCTCAATAATTCCATATTGCAAGTTCGTTGTACAGCAAAATGCTGTGTGCTTGCGAGGAAAATGTTGGCTTTTGGGAATATGTTGTAAAAATTGCAGCAAAGTCGCGTGTTGTAAAGCCTGAGTAACACTTTAGGATAGACGTTGCACGAATGCAATATAGTAAAAGATTTCATATTTGCAATATTGAGGCTCGCATTTGAGTTATATCAACTGGGACATTCTGCTGCTGCACGTCTACTGATATCAGCCTGCGTCCGACAATGAGCCTGAATGATGTAAGTGATGCATTCTAAGAGGGCTGCAGACTGAATCGCCACATGGCACTGATGCGAATCGCATGACATCACTTGCATTCTAAGCAGCGAGGCTGATGGGCTTTTGATACTCCACAACTGCGCTTTTCAGCGAAAAATTCTCCCGCTCCGCATGCAGTAAAGCTGTGCGCATCGTTAATGTTTTGCCAGCGTTTGAACAGCGATGCGCTGTTTAGTTCTTTGGCTTTTTATTATTCAACTTTACGTCGAGCGATTGTGTGGCGGATGCATTTAATGCGTTCCATCCATCATGGCCGAGATGGCGCATGGTTTCGATGTTTTTGTCGAAAATCTCGGC
>DASVLY010000457.1:0-6062 GCA_036384635.1 Noviherbaspirillum sp.
CCCCTTGTACCTGGATATCGAACTGCCGCCCGGTGCGCGCTTTATACATCCGGTAAGGCACGACTATCAGGCGTTCGTGTATCCGTACGAGGGCAGTATTGCCATCGGTTTTGATGTTCCGCGTGCGCTGAAAACCCACCAGGCGGGCATTTTGTCCGAGGGCGAAAGCGTCGGACTCGCGGCCGGCGAGCGAGGTGCGCGCCTGTTGCTGCTCGCTGGACATCCGTTGCGCGAACCGATCGTGCAATATGGGCCGTTCGTCATGAACACACCGGAAGAAATCGAGCAGGCAATCATCGATTTTCAGAGTGGAAAACTGGTGAATCCGTAAGAATTACCGCGCCCCCGTAATTTTTTCCTTCACTGTGCCGCTCTATGTGGAGAACACAAGGCGGAGCTATCGCAGGCATGCCGATTGCGCGTGACCTCAATGATTATCAGCGGCATTGCATCGGTCGTGTTCGGCATCCTGGTATTTCTGTTCCCGGCCGCAGGCGCACTGGCGCTGGTATGGCTGATCAGCCTGTATGCAGTGGTTACCGGCGTGCTGCTGCTTGGCTTGGCGTTCCGCCTGCGCGCGAAGGCCAAAGCGAGGATCGGCAGCATGGCAGACCGGCGCGTCACTCCGGACCGGCGCGTTTCTGCAGCCCATCCATAATCAAGTGGAGATGCACATGACGATTTCGAAACTGGACAAAGCCGCATGGCGACCTTACTTCGACAATATATCAAGAGCGCTCGGCGGCAAGCGCGCGGAGATTGAGGTCGACTCTCTGCCGCTCGGCAGTCAGGTGGAGGCCGAATGGCTACCGTTGCTGGGCATCAGCTACGATCCGAAAGGCGACGACATTGACATCATTCTGGAAGGACTGGATCATCGCATCCACAATCCGAAGGAACTGTATGTCGATCAAGAGGGAGTCGGTTTGGCAAGCATTGAAGTCATCGACCATGACGATGTGCGGCAGGTTGTCAGACTGCGCGATCCGTTGATGCTGCCGGCACCATAACCGCACATCGGGAAAGAATCTTTAAAAAACGCCCGGGCCGTAGCGGCTCGGGCTTGCATGTCACTTTTGCTGATAAACAATATCCGCGCGACGGTTTTCCGCCCACGCTGTTTCGCTGCTGCCGGTCGCTTTCGGCTTTTCCTTGCCAAACGAGATCGCTTCCATCTGTTCGCCTGCAACACCCATTGCCATCAGCGACTTACGCACCGCTTCCGCGCGCTTCTGACCAAGCGCGAGGTTGTATTCGCTGCTGCCGCGCTCATCGGTGTTGCCCTGAATGACAATCTTGCGGTCCTTGTGGTGGCTCAGGTAGTCCGCATGAGTGGTGACTACCGGTTTGTACTCATCCTTGACGGTATAGGTGTCGTAGTCGAAATACACGCTGCGCTTGGCAAGCGCGCTTTTCGGATCGTTCAGCGGGTCGGTAGTGCGGCTGTCGACGGTACCCATTGTGTGCGAATCGGTTTGGGCGACCGGTTGTTTGTCGTTGACTGCGGGAGTTTCGAGCTTGGTGGTGGTGCCGCAGGCTGCCAGCAGGCAGATGCTGGATAGAACGGCGGGCAGATACTTCGTTGACATCTTGATCTCCTTTGACTGTGGTAGGAATACGTTGATTTATACCAACATATTTGGGCGAATATATTGCCTCAAATATATATTCGAAGCAACCGGCCAGGGACTTTGAGGCAGCTTGGCAAAACCACAGCACTCGGCACAAACAGAAAACTATGCGAAAGTTTGCTACAGATGACAGAGTTTCTATGAGACAATTTTCTGATAATGGCTTTTCAGGGTGTGCTTGTGCACACCGATTGCATGAACGACCTCCCCTCAACACAATCGCTCGGTGAAGTTGCGGGAAAGACAACGAATCCGGCCATTCTCATCGTCGACGACGTGATGGAGAACGTGCGCCTGCTGAAGAACCTGCTGCAGGATATCGGCCGCATCGTGTTCGCCGTCGACGGCTTTGGCGCTCTGGAACAGGCGCAGCGGCACCGGCCAGACATCATTTTGCTTGATGTGCACATGCCAGGCATCGACGGTTATGAAACCTGCCGACGCCTCAAAGCCGCCCCGGAAACACGCGACACGCCGGTATTGTTTATTACCGGTGCCGACGGCGAACAGGACGAGGCGCGGGGACTGGCGCAAGGCGCGATCGACTACATTACAAAACCGTTTTCGCCGGATGTCGTGCGAGTACGGGTACTGAATCAACTTGCACTGATGCGCGCGCAGGCCGAACTGCGTAGTGCCAACGATGCGATGCGCAAGTTCAAGGCGGCGGTCGAAAGCAGTTCCAATTCGATCATGATCACCGACCGCCATGCACGCATCGAGTATGTCAACCTTGCCTTTGCCGGCATGAGCGGGTACAGCGCACAAGAGGCGCTGGGACAAACACCAGCGCTGCTCAAGTCGGACATGATGACCGACGATACCTATGCAGAGTTGTGGCATACCATCTTGCGCGGCGAGAACTGGCGTGGTGAATTGTGCAACCGGCGCAAGGATGGTTCGCTGTTCTGGCAGGACGTCGCGATCGCGCCGGTATTCGACTGCGCTGGAACAATCACCCATTTCGTCGGGATCAGCTCCGATATTACGCAGCGCAAGAAAATGGAGGAAGAACTGCGCAGCCTGGCTGTCACCGATGCCTTGACCGGCGTCGGCAACCGCCGCCACCTGATCGAAGTGGGCGAACGTGAACTGGCGCGCATGCGGCGCTCGGGCGAGCCGCTATGTGTGCTGATGCTCGACATCGACCACTTCAAGCGAATCAACGATACGCACGGCCATACTGCAGGCGACGTCGTACTGAAGGCGTTCGCGCGGGTTTGTACGGAGACGTTGCGTAGTCTCGATACGATTGGCCGGCTCGGAGGCGAGGAATTCGCAGTGGTGTTGCCGATGACCGATTTGCATGGCGCGCTGGAGTTGGCCGAGCGCGTGCGCGCGCGCGTTGCTGCGTATGAAGTGGATTGGGAGCACGCTGCGCCGATCAGGTTCACAGTCAGTATTGGTGTTGCGCAGGCCATGATGACGGCCGCTGATTTTGCATTCCTGCTCGGGCATGCCGATCAGGCGCTGTACGTGGCGAAAAAGAGCGGGCGCAACCGTGTTGTGGCAGCCGCGGACGCGATCCGAAGCATGTGAGACTCGGAATACATTTCGTTTTTGCTCGTGCGGGAATATAGCTTAGGCTGCAGATTGGTATTACTACACATGCGCTGCTGATTACTTCATGCAATACGCCCGCATGGGTATCTTGCAACGCAGCAAGGAACAAATGGAACGCGATTACCGGGAAACGCTGGAAGCGCAAATTGCGCAATACGCGCGCGCGCTTGAGGAGGCTCGCGCGGAGGTGGACCAAGCCAACCGCAGCAAGAACGAATTCCTGGCCAATATGCGCCAGGAAATCCTCACCCCGATCAATACGATTGCCGACTTTACCGCACTGGCGCTACGTACCCCACTGAACGCCAGACAGAGCGGCTACCTGGAAAAGATCCGCGTCGCCACGCAAGGTCTGTCGTGGACCATCAATGGTCTGTTGGATTTCTCGAAGATAGAAGCAGGGCGCCTGGAACTGGAACATGTTCCGTTCGATCTGCGGCAGCTTATGGAAACCGTCATGTCCTTCGTCGGCGTACAGGGCGAAAAGAAGGGGCTGCGGCTGTCGATACACGTCGATGCGGATGTGTCGGCGCGATGGATCGGCGATCCGCTGCGGCTGGGGCAAGTGCTGGTCAGCTTGTGCAGCAATGCGGTCAAGTTTACCGAACAAGGCGAAGTGGAAGTGCGGGTGAGCATGCAGTCACGGACGGCCGACAGTGCGCGAATGCTGTTTGCAGTGCGTGACACCGGCATCGGTCTTTCGCTCGAACAGGCGGACAGGTTGCTCGCACAGGACGATACCTCAGCCACCCGCAAATTCGGCGGCACCTGCCGGGGATTGGTGATCAGTCAGCAACTGGTCAAAATGATGAATGGGCGCATCTGGCTGCAAAGTACGGAGGGTGAGGGCACCTCGTTCTTCTTCGACGTCGAGTTGGACCGCGCTCCCGAAGAAGAAAATACACAGATCCCGGCGAAACCGCAGCAAGCATGCCCCGGCAAGCGGTTGGCAGGCGTACGCATACTGCTGGTCGACGATAATCCGATCAACCAGCAACTGGCGCGTGAACTGCTCGAACAGGAGGGGGCGCGGGTACGCATTGCCTCCAATGGCCGACTGGCAGTGGAGGCAGTGCAGGAGCTGGGCGCCAACAGCTTCGACGCCGTATTGCTCGATCTGCAGATGCCGGAGATGGATGGCTATGAAGCTACGCGGCAGATCCGGCAATTGCCGGGCGGCGGCGACCTGCCGCTGATCGCGGTGACTGCGCATGCGATGTGGGAAGAGCGCAAACGTTGCCTGGATACGGGTATGAATGACCACATCGTCAAACCGGTCGATCCGGAGGTGCTGGTGAATGCATTAATGCGCTGGATCGGCACCGACCAGCTCGAAGGGCTCGCGGCGTCATTCGACCCAGAGGAGGACGCAGCCGCTATGCAGGAGCAATCTGTGGCAGGGCTGGAACAGCTGTTGGAACGTTTCACGGAAACGCTTGCAACAATCAATGCCGGACTGGCGCCACTGGCGAGTGAACAAGCGCCGCCGCCAGACGCGGATGACGGCATCGATGATCCCGATCTGCTGGCGCGGTTGCAACCGCTGTTGCAGGAGTTGAAGGTATGCCTGCAACACAACGATACGCGCGCGGAGCAATGGGTCATCGAACTGGAGAAGCAGACGGCAGGACAGCTGCCGCACTGGCTCACAAGACTTGCCAATGCTGTGCGCGCGCTGGAATACGATGCGGCATTGGGGCTGTTGCCGCAAGAGCGATGAGGCGGTTCCGCCCGTTACTCAACGGTGATTTTCGGCGGACCGGCCAGCATTTCGCCGATCACCGCCGCATGCGCGAATCCTTCCTGCCGGAACAGCGCGAGCACATCTTCCACCGCGCCAGGATCGCACGACACCAGCAATCCGCCAGATGTCTGCGGGTCGGTCAGCAGCGCCTGCTGCACCGAAGTAATGCCACCGCTCAACTCCACATCGACACCGTAGCCGGCCCAGTTTCTCCCTGATGCTCCGGTGATATAACCGTTCTCCGCGAGCTGCCGCACGTCCGGCAGCAAAGGAATTCGCGCCATCTCCAGCCGTGCGCTCAACTGCGCGCCGCGCGCGATTTCGAGCGTATGGCCGAGCAGGCCGAAACCGGTGACATCGGTCAGCGCATGCACTGCATTCAGTTCGGACAGTGCCTTGCCCGGCTTGTTGAGTTTCGTGGTGTTTTCGATCATCGCCGCATAGCCGGCGGCATCAAGTGCATTTTTCTTCAGTGCCGCGGACAAGATGCCCACGCCGAGCGGTTTGCCGAGGATAAGCCTGTCACCCGCGCGGGCACCGGCATTGCGCTTGACTTTAGCAGGATGTATCAGCCCCAGCACCACCAAGCCATAGATCGGTTCGACTGAATCAATGGTGTGACCGCCCGCAATCGGGATGCCGGCTTCCGCGCAAACCGACTCGCCGCCCCGGATAATCCTGCCGATGACATCCAGCGGAAGCTGATTGACCGGCATGCCGACCAATGCCAGCGCCATGATCGGCGTACCGCCCATCGCATAGACATCGGAAATCGCATTGGTGGCGGCGATGCGGCCGAAGTCGAACGGATCATCAACGATGGGCATGAAGAAATCGGTAGTCGCAATCAATGCCTGTTCGTCATTGAGCTTATAAACCGCCGCATCGTCGGAAGTTTCGATGCCGACCATCAGTTCCTTGGGCACAGGGAAGCCGCTTGATTTCTTCAGGATTTCGGCCAGCACGCCGGGCGCGATCTTGCAGCCGCAACCTCCGCCGTGGGAAAACGAGGTGAGTTTGATATTCGGATCGGGCGCGTTCATGATGCAGCGAAGTTCCAGTGGAATGAGGGCGTTAATTATCCATGAATATCCCCGCAGTGCGGCACTGCATGAATGCGGAAA
>DASVLY010000458.1:0-2196 GCA_036384635.1 Noviherbaspirillum sp.
AGAAGTCCATCCGCTCCGAGCGCTCGCGCACAAGCCGCTCGACCTCCGCATTCGCCGGATCGCGAAAGGCGAGCGGCCAGGTTTGCCAGGCATGGGTCCGGAAATGTTCGCTCAACATCTGAAACGTCGCGAAGCGCTGCAGCGCGTCTCCATTGGTGGACACGAACTCCCGGAATTTCGCGCATTGATCCGATCCCGTATCTCCGCGTTGGAATATCTCGTAAAGCGCTTCCAGAACGGCCATTTTGACGCCGGCGACCGCCGGGTAATCGATGAGATCTCCATCGCGCGCCGCCCGAAGCGCGCGCTGCATATCCGGCGATCGGGCAAACACCTGCGCTTCGTCCAACCGCGCATATTCCGGCAGGGCCGTCACGTCGATATAGAGCGGATTGAGGAACAGCCGGCTGTTCGGCGAATATGGGCTCGCAAGCTGTGGTTCATCGAGAAAAAGTGCGTGCAACGGATTGATGCCGATCATGTCCGCGCCCTGCCGGGCGGCCCAGCGCGCAAGATCGGAAAGATCGGAGAAATCGCCGATCCCCCAATTGCGGCTGGATCGCAGGGAATAGAGCTGCGTGGTGAGGCCCCAGAACCGCCGCGAAGCACTCTCAGGCGGCAAGTAACAGCCCTCTGGCGAAACGATCACGCGCGATAACGCGCAATCGCGCGTCTCCAATTGAAATCGGTAATAACCCACCGGCTGAGGCGGCAGGACCAGTCGGCGCAGAACAATGGCGGCGCCATCGATATCCCGCCGGTCCAAGACTTCCAGATCCTCGACTCGGAATTCGCCCGTGGATTCCTCTCCTTCCTCAGAAGCAAGAGTCCAGCGCGCTGGCGCGGCTCCGTCCGGCAATCGCAGAAGAATTTCCATCGCCTGCCCATTTGTCGAGACGACAAAGGGCGGAACGGCCTTCCGCCACGGTTCTTCTTCCAGCCTAGCAAGGCTGGCAATGATCTCTTCGTCGTTGCCGGCAGGGATACCGAGCGCTTTGAGCAGAAATCGCGCCGTCTCCGGTGAGCGCTCGTGAACCTTGCCCTGAATGTCCCAATAGCGCTGCTCGCTGCCTGCGGCGTCGGCGAGTTTCTGGAGCAGCGCGTCGGTCATGAGACTTTCGCTTCCGTCAGGAGTGCCAGCGCGCGCGCATGGACCGTGTATTCGAGGTCTTCCGCGACGAATGCTTCCTTCATTTCATCGCGGCGGGTATCGACAACACTGGTCCAGCCGAAGCCCCACCTCGCGAGAGGAAGCGCGAACGAAACCGCCTTGGCCGATCCGTTCATGAGCAGGAGAAACGAGCAGCCGTCGCTCTCTCCCGACGCATCCGCGCAAGCCACGGAATAGTGCGCGCCGAGGCACTGCAATTCGCGGGCGCTCCAATCGGCGTCGGTCAACTCCGCGCCTGTCGGCAGGAGCCAAGCAATGTCTTTTATACCGCTGTGGTCGATGTGGTTGCCGTGGAAGAACTTCGACTGCCGGAATGTTGGATATTCGCGCCGGATGTTCAGAAGGTGCTTGACGAAAGCAAGAAACCCCTCATCGACGTTTGCATCCCAGTCGACCCAGCTGACCTCATTGTCCTGGCAATAGGCATTGTTGTTTCCATGCTGTGTTTGGCCCAGTTCGTCGCCACCCAACAGCATGGGAACGCCTTGCGAAAGAAGCAGCGTCGCCATCAGATTGCGGTTGTGACGGCGGCGCAGCGCCAGGATGGAGGCATCATCGGTCGGCCCCTCGATTCCATAGTTGATACTGAAATTCTCGTCGGCGCCGTCGGCATTGTTTTCGCCATTCGCCAGATTGTGCTTGCGCTCATAGCTGGCGAGATCCTGCAGCGTGAACCCGTCATGGGCAGTGACGAAATTGAGGCTGTCGAGAGGACTGCGGCCCTCCGCAGCGAATATATCGCTCGATCCACTCAACCGGCTGGCGAGCTCGCCGACCATGCCTTCATCGCCGCGCCAGAACCGGCGCACCGTATCGCGAAACCGGTCGTTCCACTCGGCCCATCGCGCGGGAAAGGCGCCCAACTGGTAGCCGTCCGGACCCAGATCCCATGGCTCCGCGATGAATTTCGTATTGGCGAAGGCGGGGTCTTGCCGGATTGCGGCGAAGAGGGGCGCATCTTGCAAGAAATGATGGTGTTCGCGCGCGAGGCTGACGGCAAGATCGAAGCGAAAGCCGTCGACGCC
>DASVLY010000459.1:0-5480 GCA_036384635.1 Noviherbaspirillum sp.
ATGTACCAGGAGGCGATGAAGTACATCCGCCAGCTGGCATCCAATCGTGGCACCATTCTGTTCGTCGGCACCAAGCGTCAAGCGCGCGAAATCGTCGCAGCCGAAGCACAACGCGCCGGCATGCCCTATGTTGATCAGCGCTGGCTGGGCGGCATGTTGACCAACTTCAAGACCATCAAAACCTCGATCAAGCGCCTGAAAGACATGGAGGCTGCGATGGAAGATGGTTCTATCGAAAAGCTGAGCAAGAAGGAAGCGCTGATGTTCCAGCGCGAGATGGAAAAGCTGCAGAAGTCCATCGGCGGCATCAAGGATATGGGTGGTATTCCGGATGCGATCTTCGTAATTGATGTCGGCTATCACAAGGGCGCTGTCACTGAAGCGGCCAAACTCGGTATTCCGGTCATTGGCGTAGTTGATACCAATCACTCCCCGGAAGGCGTGACTTACGTCATTCCCGGTAATGATGACTCCTCCAAGGCGATCACCCTGTATGCGCGCGGCGTAGCCGATGCAATCCTGGAAGGTCGTGCGAATGCTACGAATGAAGTGCTGGAGGCTGTCAAGGGCGGCGCAGACGAATTCGTCGAGGTCAGCGAGCAGTCTTAAAGACCCTGTGCCCTTTAATGCGGGCTGCAGAAAAGGGGCAACGGCTGTTCGCCCCTTTTTTTTAACCGGCTTGAATGTATTTGGATTGAATGCGTCCGATGTGGCGCTCACTGAATTTAGGAGAAAAACATGGCGGCAATTACCGCAGCAATGGTAGGCGAACTGCGCGCAAAAACCGATGCGCCGATGATGGAATGCAAGAAGGCGCTGACTGAGGCAGATGGTGACATGGCGCGCGCCGAAGAAATCCTGCGCGTCAAGCTGGGCAGCAAGGCATCCAAGGCTGCTTCTCGCGTCACTGCAGAAGGCGTAGTTGCGACTTACATTTCCGGTGGCGTTGGTGCAATTATTGAAGTTAACTGCGAAACCGACTTTGTGACCAAGAACGAAGAATTCATCGCGCTGGCAAATGCTGCAGCAAAGCTGGTCGCCGAGAAAAATCCCGCTGATGTGGCTGCATTGTCGGCTTTGCCGGTTGACGGCAAAACGCTCGACGAAGTGCGTGCTGCCTTAGTCGGCAAGATCGGTGAAAACATGACGATCCGCCGTTTCAAGCGTTATGAAACCGGCGCCAAGCTGACTTCCTACCTGCACGGCACCCGTATCGGCGTGCTGGTCGAGTACGAGGGTGCCGACGAGCAGATTGGCAAGGACGTTGCGATGCACATCGCGGCAATGAAGCCGGTCGCATTGTCCGGCCAGGATGTGCCTGTCGATCTGGTCGAAAAAGAGCGTTCGATCGCTGCACAAAAGGCGGCTGAATCCGGCAAGCCGGCTGATATCGTCGCGAAGATGGTTGAAGGTTCAGTGCAAAAATATTTGAAGGAAGTCTCGCTGTTCAACCAGCCGTTCGTGAAGAACGACAAGCAAACAGTCGAGCAGATGCTGAAGGCGGCCAATACGGCGGTGAAATCGTTCACAATGTATGTCGTGGGCGAGGGTATCGAGAAGAAGCAGGATGATTTTGCTGCGGAGGTCGCGGCACAAGTTGCTGCAGCCCGACAGGCATAAGCGGGAATAGCGGGCCGAAAGGCCCGTTTTTCTAGGTGTGGCCGGAAATCGTGAGAAACAGTGAATTATTGCTGATAAACAGTGTCTTACGTTTCATTAATGTTTGGGCTCACCCGTAATGCCGGATTTCATCTGATCTATAGCCTCATGACGGCTAGTGGAAGATGAAGGGTGGCAACAACCAATCAGTATTTGGAAACAGCCCTTTCAGGAGTCTAGCCCGTGACAAAACCAGCTTATAAGCGCGTCCTCCTCAAACTTTCCGGTGAGGCGTTAATGGGCGATGATGCGTACGGCATCAATCGTTCTACTATTGAGCGTATGGTGGCGGATGTGGCCGAAGTGGCCAGGTTGGGCGTTGAACTCGCAATCGTCATTGGCGGTGGCAATATTTTTCGTGGCGTGGCACCAGGCGCGCAAGGCATGGACCGTGCAACTGCCGACTATATGGGCATGCTGGCAACCGTGATGAATTCGCTGGCACTGGCCGATGCCATGCGTCAGGTCGGTGTTACCGCTCGCGTGATGTCGGCGATCGCGATCGAACAGGTGGTGGAGCCATATGTTCGTCCAAAAGCTCTGCAGTATCTGGAAGAAGGCAAAGTCGTCGTTTTTGCCGCAGGTACGGGAAATCCATTTTTTACCACCGATACTGCAGCCGCATTGCGTGGGTCTGAAATCGGTGCGGAAATCGTGCTGAAGGCGACCAAAGTCGACGGTGTCTACAGCGCGGACCCGAACAAGGACCGCAATGCGACCCGTTATGCGACAATCAGTTTTGACGAGGCGATCGCTAAACATCTGCAGGTGATGGATGCCACCGCATTTGCGCTGTGCCGTGATCAGAAATTGCCGATCAAGGTGTTTTCTATCGTGAAGCCGGGGGCGCTGAAAAATGTGATTATGGGCGAAGACGAAGGAACCTTGGTTCACGTATAAATACACTCTTAGCAATAGAGGAGAGCAGCATGACAGTTGTTGACGTTAAGAAAAACGCCGAACAAAAGATGCACAAGTCGATCGAAACGCTGAAAGCGGATTTGGCCAAGGTTCGTACCGGCCGCGCGCATGTGGGCATCCTCGATCACATCCAGGTTGATTACTACGGCACGCCGACGCAGATCAATCAGGTCGCCAATGTGACCTTGATCGATGCGCGCACTATCGGTGTGCAGCCGTGGGAAAAGAAGATGGTTACAGTGATCGAGAAGGCGATCCGCGAATCTGATCTCGGTCTGAATCCTTCGACCCAAGGTGATTTGATCCGTGTGCCGACGCCACCGCTGACCGAAGAACGCCGTAAGGAAATCGTGAAAATGGTAAAAGGTGAGGGCGAGGACGCGAAAGTGGCAATCCGCAATATCCGCCGCGATGCGAACGAAGCACTGAAGAAGATGCTGAAGGACAAGGCTTGTTCGGAAGACGAGGAGCGCCGTGCGCAGGACGATGTGCAGAAACTTACTGATAAGTTTGTTGCGGAAGTGGACAAGCTGATCGCCGAAAAAGAAAAAGAGCTGTTGACCGTTTGATGACATATCTGAGTTCAACGGAAGCGGTACCGGATATTTCTTTCGTGCCGCGCCATATTGCCATCATCATGGATGGCAACGGACGCTGGGCAACCAAGCGATTCCTGCCGCGTGTTGCCGGCCATGGAAAAGGGGTGGAAACGGTACGCGCGATTGTCGAAGCCTGCGTGGCGCGCGGCGTCGAGTATTTGACCCTGTTTGCATTCAGTTCCGAAAACTGGCGTCGTCCCGCTGACGAAGTGTCGTTGCTGATGCGCCTGTTTGTCAGTGCGCTTGAGCGCGAGGTGTCGAAAATGCATGCCAACGGCATTCGCCTGAAGGTGGTCGGGGATTTGAGTCGCTTTGACGCCAGGCTGCAGGAACTGATCACCAGTGCCGAACGCCGGACCGAGAGTAATAAGCGGCTGACGGTGACGGTTTGCGCCAATTACGGCGGACGTTGGGACATCATGCAGGCGGTCAACAAGATGATTGCGGCAAATCCCGGTTCAACCAGCTTCAGTGAAGAGCAGCTCGCGCCACACTTGGCAATGACTTATGCACCGGAGCCAGATCTGTTCATTCGGACAGGTGGGGAAGAGCGCATCTCCAACTTCATGCTATGGCAGCTTGCTTACACGGAGCTTTACTTTACTGATACTTACTGGCCCGATTTCGATGCAGCAGCTCTTGATCTGGCCATTGCCTCCTATCAGCAACGCGAGCGTCGTTTCGGTCGCACCAGCGAGCAGTTGAACGAGCAGAAAAAGGCGTCGTGATGTTGAGAGCGCGTGTCATCACGGCGTTGGTATTGCTTGCGGTCCTGCTGTCAGTCGCGTTTTCTCAATCCTTTGTTTTCTTTGCCTTGGTGGCCGCTGCTTTCTTCGGTGCTGCGGCTTGGGAAAGTTTTCGCCTGTTTCGGAATATGCAGCCCGTGATTGGTGCAGCGTTGTGGACCGCTGCATTCGTTTCCATCGTGTTCAAGGGCGATGCATCCCATGCGACTTTGTTGTTTGCCATTTGTGCGGCCATCTGGGCGTTACGCTTGGCTCCGTCGCTGGCATTCGGACTTCCTCCGGTCGACAGTTTTGCAAACCGGCTGCTGAGCGGAATTTACGGGATTGCAGTTCTTGGCTGTTTCATCGCAATTACCGCGTTGTTCCAACACTCTCCTCTGTATCTGTTGTCAGTGATGTCCCTCGTCTGGATTGCAGATATCGGGGCTTATTTCGCAGGAAAGGCATTCGGCAAACACAAACTGGCACCTTCGATTTCACCCGGCAAATCGTGGGAAGGTGTAATCGGAGGATGGCTTGCGGTGCTGACGATAGCTGCCATCACCGTGCTGTCTCCACCGTTGGTCGATACGTTCGCGGCAAAACTGCAGCAGAAGTGGGGGTGGTTTGGTTTTGCCTTGGTGATGACGCTGCTGGTTGCTGCGAGCATCGCCGGCGATTTGTTTGAATCGCAGTTGAAGCGGCGCGTTGCAATGAAAGACAGCAGCAATTTGTTGCCAGGCCATGGTGGCGTGCTGGACAGAGTCGACGCGTTGATCCCGACCCTGCCGCTTGCTGTACTGTTTGATCTGGCTTTGAGATAGGTTCCTTTATGATGCAGCATATTACGGTACTCGGTGCGACAGGCTCGATCGGCATTTCCACACTCGATGTGCTGGCGCGCCATCCTGACCGATATCGTGTGTACGCATTGACTGCACATCAGCGCGTGGAAGAGTTGGCTGTGCAATGCGAGCGCTTCAAGCCGGTAGTCGCTGTAGTAGGTTCGCCGCAAGCGGCTCAGACCTTGTCCGGCTTGTTGCGCGAGAAGGGGCTGAAAACCGCTGTCGAATATGGTGAGGCGGCATTGTGCGCTGTAGCAAGCTCGCCTGGTTGCGATACGGTGATGGCTGCAATTGTTGGTGCCGCAGGACTAACGCCCACTTTGGCTGCTGCGCGTGCGGGCAAAAAGGTGTTATTGGCTAATAAGGAGGCATTGGTCATGTCTGGCTGCCTGTTCATGGAGGCCGTTGCTAGCAGCGGTGCCACACTGTTGCCTATTGACAGTGAGCACAATGCAATTTTTCAGTGCCTGCCGCAGTCTTATCAGCGCACACCGGCGCAGCATGGTGTTGCCAAGGTATTGCTGACCGCGTCTGGCGGCCCCTTCCTCAAGCGTGCGGTCGGAACTCTGGAAGACGTCACGCCGGAAGAGGCCGTCGCGCATCCGAACTGGGTCATGGGGCGCAAGATTTCGGTCGACTCGGCTACGATGATGAACAAAGGATTGGAAGTGATCGAGGCGCACTGGCTGTTCGGCGTGTCCGCCAGCCAGATCGATGTCGTAATGCATTCG
>DASVLY010000460.1:0-5335 GCA_036384635.1 Noviherbaspirillum sp.
GGCTTCATTACGCGCGGCAAGGGGGTGTCCATCCATCGCGCGAACTGCAAGAATCTTGCGCAAATGCGCAAGAATGCGCTTGAGCGCGTGATTCAAACCACTTGGGGAGAGCACGGCAAGGACACGGTGTACCCGGTTGATATTTTCATTCTCGCCAATGACCGTCAGGGGCTGCTGCGAGACATCTCCGAGATATTCTCACGCGAAAAAATCAACGTGATCGGCGTTAACACGCAGAGCGCAAAAGGGCAGGCAAAGATGGAGTTCACCGTCGAGATTTCCTCCACTGCACAGTTGCAGAAAGCGCTGACGGTCATCCACGATGTGAACGGGTTGATTAAAGTGGAACGGCATTAAATTAATGTAATTGATCGCCTTCCGCCGTGGATGGCAATTCCGCCTGTAGCGTCACATGATCGATTCCATGCCTTTCCAACAACATGGTTTTGATTGCACGCAATACCTGCGGCCATTGCTGTATGTCGCGGATCACGAGATGACCGATCAATGCAGGTTGACCAGGGGTCATTTCCCACACGTGCAGGTCATGCACCGACAGCACACCACTGATTGCAGCCAAGTCGTCTCCCACTTGCAGATAGTCGATATGGTGCGGCACACCTTCCATCAAAAAGTGGTAGGATTCGCGCAGTACATCGAGCGTTGATTTCAATATCAGTAGGCAGACCAGCAAGGATAGCAGTGGATCGATCTGCAGCCAGCCTGTGAAATAAATCACTACACCCGCAACCAGAGCTGCAACCGATCCGAGCAGGTCGCCGAGCACATGCACCAGTGCAGCCTTGGCATTGACGCTGTGCTTGTCGTGCGACAGCACCCACGCGACGATCAGATTTACTACCAACCCGATCAGCGCGATCACGAAAACGGCTTCGCCCTTGACCGGCTCGGGTTTCGCAAAGCGTTGCAGCGCTTCGAAACCGATCCAGCCGACCACCGCGAGCATCGCGAGCGCATTGATGAAAGCCGCCAGCGCTTCCGCGCGGCCGAAGCCGAAAGAGTGTTTTGCCGAAGGCGGGCGCCTTGCAATGATTTGCGCGAGCAAGGCCAATCCTAATGCGGTGGCGTCGGTGACCATATGTCCTGCGTCCGAAATGAGGGCAAGCGAATTCGACCAGAATCCCGAAACCGCTTCGACTAGCGCAAAACCGAAAGTCAGCAGCAGCGACCATCCGAGTACGCCTTGATTGCGGTTCTCGATGTAATGGTGATGCGACGCATCTCCTGCATGGTGTGCGTGCAAGTGGCTGGATGGTACGGGGCAGGCTTTCATGTGCATGGCGTTATCGGAAGCAGGCGGAGGATATGTGAATTTGCTAAGATCTTGCAGGATCATTTCCGAGTGTACAGGATTCGCCGTTAAATGCGGCATGCGTTCCGTTCATGGAGTCATTTTGCGATGCCGAAATTTGCCGCCAATCTCACGCTGATGTACAACGAATATGATTTTCTCGATCGTTTCGCAGCCGCTGCCAGAGACGGTTTTAAAGGTGTGGAACTTCTGTTTCCATACAATTTTGCTGCGGGTGAAATCAAAGCGCGCCTGAACGACAATGGCCTTACGCAAGCCTTGTTCAATTGTCCGCCAGGAAATTGGGCCGCAGGCGAGCGCGGCATAGCATCCTTGCCCGGGCGCGAGGATGAGTTCAAGCGTGGCATCGAGCAAGCACTGGACTATGCATGCGTGCTGGGCAATACGTGTCTGCATGTAATGGCCGGCTTGATTCAGCCGGGGCAGGACAGAGTCAGACATCGCACGGCATACCTCGAAAATCTCGCTTATGCTGCGCAACAGGCTGTCACGCATGGCATCACAATCTTGATCGAACCAATCAATGTGCGTGATATGCCAGGATACTTTCTGAACCGCCAGGATGACGCGCACACCATTTGCCGCGAGATTGGTTTGCCCAACCTGAAAGTGCAGTTCGACCTCTATCATTGCCAGATTGTCGAAGGCGATGTTGCAATGAAAATGCGGCGCGATATCGCAGGCATCGGCCACATGCAGATTGCCGGCGTGCCGGAACGCCATGAGCCGGACATCGGGGAACTGAATTATCCATATCTGTTCCAATTGATGGATGAGCTTGGCTACGAGGCGTGGGTCGGATGCGAATACAGGCCGAAAGCCGGAACTTCAGAGGGCCTGCAGTGGTTGAAATCTTGGCTTGCAACAAGCCACTAGCGAAACTGAGAAATCGCCGCTATAATTTCGTTTCTTTAGGCTCGTAGCTCAGCTGGTTAGAGCACTACCTTGACATGGTAGGGGTCGTTGGTTCGAGTCCAATCGAGCCTACCAACGAATATTTTGTAAGAATGAGAAAGGCAATCCCGGTTATGACGCCGCGAACTACAGCCGCAGAGGTTTTGGTGCAACGCTAGTCGGGATATTTTTCTTAATTGCAAAAAATGAAAAAGCGCGGCTAGTCCGCGTTTTTTTTCGTCTATTGTTTTTAAACACTAAATCTGGCGTCAGTCACAACGTCAGCGCTGACATGGAGGCAAAATGGTTTCGGTCCGACTCCCAGATGGTTCCCAACGTCAATTCGATGCGCCGGTCACGGTCGCACAAGTTGCCGCCAATATTGGTGCCGGCCTCGCAAAAGCGGCGCTGGCTGGTAAGGTGGATGGTAAGTTGGTCGATACCTCGTTCCTGATCGAGCGCGATGCTGACTTGGCCATTGTTACCGACAAGGATTCTGAGGGGTTGGAGGTGATTCGCCATTCGACCGCTCACTTGTTGGCATATGCGGTAAAGGAGTTGTTTCCGGATGCGCAAGTGACGATTGGGCCAGTGATCGAAAACGGCTTCTACTACGATTTCTCGTACAAACGTCCCTTTACTCCAGAAGACTTGCAGGCGATCGAAAAGAAGATGGCGGAACTTGCGAAGAAAGATGAACCGGTTATCCGCAAGGTGCTGCCGCGCGATGAGGCGGTGGCTTATTTCAAATCGATCGGCGAGGCGTACAAGGCCGAAATCATCGAATCCATCCCGCAGGGTGAGGAAGTGTCCCTCTACGCCGAAGGCAAGTTTACCGACCTGTGTCGTGGCCCGCATGTGCCGTCTACAGGCAAGCTGAAGGTATTCAAGCTGATGAAGCTGGCTGGCGCCTATTGGCGCGGCGATTCGAAGAACGAGATGTTGCAGCGCGTGTACGGCACTGCTTGGGCGAAGAAAGAGGAGCAGGAAGCTTATCTGCACATGCTGGAAGAGGCGGAAAAGCGCGACCACCGCAAGCTTGCCAAACTGCTCGATCTGTTTCACTTCCAGGATGAAGCGCCGGGCCTGATTTTTTGGCATCCGAAGGGTTGGGTGGTGTGGCAGCAGGTCGAGCAGTATATGCGCCGCGTGTACCAGGAAAACGGCTATCAGGAGGTGAAGGCGCCGCAGATTCTCGACCGTACCCTGTGGGAAAAGACTGGTCACTGGGAAAACTATCGCGAAAACATGTTCGTAACCGAGTCGGAAAATCGCAATTACGCGTTGAAGCCGATGAACTGCCCAGGTCATGTGCAGATTTACAACTCCGGCTTGCGCAGCTACCGTGATCTGCCGCTGCGCTACGGCGAGTTTGGCCAATGCCACCGTAACGAGCCGTCCGGTGCGCTGCACGGGATCATGCGTGTGCGCGGCTTCACGCAGGACGACGGTCATATATTCTGCACCGAAGAGCAGATTCAAGGTGAGGTGACTGCCTTCCATCAGCAGGCGATGCGCGTGTACAAAGATTTTGGCTTTTCTGAAATCTCGATCAAGATCGCGTTGCGCCCTGACAGTCGCATCGGTTCGGACGAAACTTGGGATAGGGCCGAGGAAACCTTGCGCTCGGCACTGCGCGCCTGTGGTGTGAACTGGGAGGAACTGTCGGGCGAGGGGGCATTCTACGGTCCGAAGATCGAATATCACCTGAAGGATTCGCTGGGCCGCCCCTGGCAGGTCGGTACCATGCAGGTCGATTTCTCAATGCCGGGACGACTGGGGGCAGAATATGTTGCGGATGACAATACTCGCAAGGTGCCGGTAATGCTGCACCGCGCGATTGTCGGCTCGATGGAACGCTTTGTGGGCATCCTGATCGAAAACCATGCCGGTGCGCTGCCGCTATGGTTGGCACCGGTTCAGGTTGCTGTTCTGAACATCTCGGACGCGCAAGCTGAATATGCGCAAAACGTCGCACAAAACCTGAAAAAACAAGGGTTTAGGGTGGCTCTTGATTTGCGCAATGAGAAAATAACATATAAAATACGCGAGCATTCGATGCAGAAGCTGCCTTATATCGTCGTTATCGGCGACAAGGAGCGGGATGCGAACACAGTGGCCGTGCGTGCGCGGGGCAACGTCGATCTGGGTGTCATGCTGGTCGATGTACTGGTGGATCGGTTGAAACACGAGGTCGACACCAAAGCTTGATTGAGGTAGCTCGAAGCGTTTGAGTACGGCTTAATATTTGATTTTTAAAGGAAACTGCAATAGCTACGGAAAAGTCGCATCGCATTAACGGCGAAATTACTGTGCCGGAAGTGCGTTTAACTGGGGTCAATAACGAACCGCTTGGTATCGTCAGTTTGGCTGAAGCCTTCCGCTTGGCGGAAGAGGCTAACGTGGATCTGGTGGAAATTGCGCCTACTGCGCAACCGCCGGTATGTCGTCTGATGGACTATGGGAAGTTCAAGTACCAGGAACAGAAGAAGGCCCACGAAGCGAAGTTGAAGCAAAAGGTGATTCAGGTCAAGGAAGTCAAGTTCCGTCCGGGTACCGATGACGGCGATTACAACATCAAGCTGCGTAACCTGACCAAGTTCCTCGAAGAGGGCGATAAAACCAAGATTACGCTGCGTTTTCGTGGTCGCGAAATGGCGCATCAAGATATTGGCATGCGCATGCTGGAGCGATTGAAAGCCGACTTGGAGCCGTTTGGTCAAGTCGAGCAGTTTCCTAAGATGGAGGGGCGTCAGATGGTGATGGTGCTGGCGCCCAAGAAGAAAAAATAGAAATTTCACAAGTGGTCCGGTAAAACTTGGCGGCTTGTGCAAATGGCGGTGGACTTTGATTTCACTGCAAAACAAGTGAAAGCAGGCATCCAAGTGCAATAAAGTATTGCCACCTGCAATCATGTTAAAAACGGAGCTGTCCCAAAGGACAGATATTTCTATGCCAAAAATGAAGACGAAGAGCAGCGCGAAAAAGCGCTTCCGCGTACGTCCGGGCGGTACCGTCAAGCGCGGTCAAGCTTTCAAGCGTCACATACTGACTAAGAAAACTACCAAGAACAAACGCCAGTTGCGCGGAGCGGTGGACGTCCATGAG
>DASVLY010000461.1:0-1600 GCA_036384635.1 Noviherbaspirillum sp.
CGGCGTCGTAGCGGTGTCCAGAATCCGGCCCGAGCTGCGGTAGGTCACGCTCGGGCCGCTGATGGTGATGCCTTTGAGCGGACCATGATCGTCGAGCTTGTCTGTGGCCGCCGGAGTGGGATCGGGAATATACCAGCCGTCCTGCCATTGGCCGTCGGTGACAGGCTGCAGTGTGATATTGGTATTACGCTTGAGCGCTTCGCTGCGTGCTTTGGTCAATGACACATAAAGAGCGCTGGCCGCGTCCTTGGTTCTTTGGTTGGCAATCATCGTGGTAAATGACGGCCCGGCCATCGAGATCAGGATCGCCGCAACCGCTAGCGTCACCATCAGTTCAACCAGGGTAAAGCCGTTCGCCCTTCCTGTTGACGGAAGCGCTATTTGCTTCGGCATTGGGCGTCCGTTGTTCATGGCCGCCACCTACCACTTATCCGGCGGGGTCTTGGTACCCGCGTTGTTGATCGTGAGTTCCCCGTCGACGGCCTGCTGGCCGCCGGCAATCGGCGTTGCCTTCGCGGTGAAGCTGGGCGGCGTGGTGGCCGGCACATCGATCGTGACCTGATACAGGCCCGCTACCTTGTCCGGCACGCTCACATGCAGCGTCGTCAGGCTGGATGTATATCCACGGTTGTCCAGCACATACTGCGACTGCTTTTGCGCAATCTCCATGAGCAGGGATTGCGCGGCTGCACGGTTCGATTTCACTATCTGGTTGACATAGGATGGATACGCTATGCTGGCAAGAATCGCGACGATCGCCACTGCGACCATGATTTCGACCAAGGTAAAACCGCTCTCTCGGCGAATATGCATCAAGATCTCCCCCGTTATGTCTGAAGAATAATTATTTCCGTATCGCAATAAACAGATTATTAGCAAGAATTGCAAAGAGGCAATCGTCAGCCGACGACAGGTTGCTTTTGAGGAATGAATGGCAAGGGGCAAGAGTTTTTAAATTGATATTGGTAGTGTTGACATGAATACTTCTTCAATAGCGTCCTTTTCGGACCTGACCCCGGACACAGTCCTTGACGCCCTCGAAAGCATCGGTTTATACAGCGATGGCCGCATGCTGGGGTTGAACAGTTACGAAAACCGGGTCTATCAAATCGGCATGGAAGATGGCACGTCGCTGGTGACCAAGTTCTACCGTCCGCAACGCTGGAGCGACGCCGCGATTCTGGAAGAGCACGCTTTTGTCCAAGCCTTGGCGGAACAGGAAATTCCGGTGGTGCCGCCGTTGCGACTAGGTGCGGATGAAACGCTGCATCGGTTCAACGGCTTTCGCTTCGCAGTGTTCCCCAGGCATGGCGGCCGCGCTCCCGAACTGGAAAACCGTGATGCACTGGAATGGATGGGCCGTTTCATCGGCCGCATCCACGCCGTCGGTGCATTGCAAGCCTTCCAGGCACGTCCCGCACTGGACATCGCGACCTTTGGCGAGGAGCCGCGCGATTATCTGCTGGCGAATGGCTTTATTCCTGATGACCTGCTTGACGCGTACCGCAGTGTTACTGCCCAAGCGCTCGATGGCGTACGCTACTGTTTTGATCGCGCAGGCGATGTACTCCAACTGCGCTTGCACGGCGATTGTCATGCA
>DASVLY010000462.1:0-6354 GCA_036384635.1 Noviherbaspirillum sp.
CGCGCGCCTTGCGCGCTGACGATCGGCAACTTCGACGGCGTGCATCGCGGCCATCAGGCGTTGCTGGCACGTGTGCGCGAAGCTGCGGACAAGCTCGGCGTAGAAGCGGCGGTAATGACGTTCGAGCCGCATCCGCGCGAATTCTTTGCACGATTAGCCGGCGACCTGTCGAAAGCGCCGACGCGCATCGCGAACCTGCGCGACAAACTGCAGGCACTGGCCAATGCCAGCATCGACCGCGTGATCGTCGAACATTTCAATGCGCATTTCGCCTCGATGTCGCCGCAGGACTTTGTAGAAAAAGTGCTGGTGCAGGGGCTGCATGTGAAATGGCTGATGGTCGGCGAGGATTTCCGCTATGGCGCAAAGCGTGCCGGCAGCCTGGAGATGCTGATCGAGGCCAGCAAACGATACGGTTTTCACGTCGAAGCGCTGCCGACAGTGACGAACAACGGGACGCGCATCTCCTCCTCTGCAGTGCGTGCTGCGCTTGCACAAAGCGATTTCGCACTGGCTGCCCAACTGCTCGGCCATTCGTATGCGATCTCCGGCCATGTCATTCACGGCAAGAAGCTCGGACGCACGATCGGTTTTCCAACGCTGAACCTGCGCATTGCACACAAGCGTCCGGCACTGTCCGGCATTTTCGTGGTGCAAGTGCACGGGTTGGCCGAACGGCCGATTCCAGGCGTGGCCAGCCTTGGCGTGCGTCCGACAGTGGAAGATAGCGGCCGGGTACTGCTTGAGGCCTATCTGTTTAATTATGCGCAGCAGTGCTACGGCAAGCTGGTGCGCGTGGAATTCCTGAAGAAACTGCGCAATGAAGAAAAGTATGCGGACTTGCCGACGCTGACTGCCGCGATCGAGCGCGATGCCGACCACGCGCGCGCATTTTTCAGAGATCGCAAAACACTCGCCACTTCCGCGACCGACCGAATTTGACGATCAAACACCCTCCCCCTGTTTGATCCACCGATTTTTACGATTGAGACCATCATGTCCGAAGAAAAAAACAAGTATCCGGTCAACCTGACCGAAACCGCTTTCCCGATGCGCGGCGACCTTGCCAAGCGCGAGCCGAAATGGGTAAAGGAATGGCAAGAGAAAAAGATCTACCAGCGCATCCGCAAGGCATCGAAAGGCCGTCCGAAATTCATCCTGCATGATGGCCCGCCATATGCGAACGGCGACATCCATATCGGCCACGCGGTCAACAAGATCCTGAAGGACATGATCGTCAAGGCGCGCAACATGGCGGGCTTCGACGCGCAATATGTGCCGGGCTGGGACTGCCACGGCATGCCGATCGAGATCCAGATCGAAAAACAGTACGGCAAACATTTGTCGACCGCAGAGGTGCAGGCCAAGTCGCGCGCGTATGCAAGCGAGCAGATCGAGCGGCAGAAGAAGGACTTCATCCGTCTGGGCGTGCTGGGCGAATGGGACCGTCCGTACAAGACGATGGATTTCAGGAACGAAGCGGATGAAATCCGCGTGCTCGGCAAAATCCTGGAGAAGGGGTATGTCTATCGCGGACTGAAGCCGGTGAACTGGTGCTTCGATTGCGGCTCCGCACTGGCCGAAGCGGAAGTCGAATACCAGGACAAACGCGACCCGGCAATCGATGTCGGCTTTCCGTTTGCCGAACCCGGCAAGATCGCGCATGCATTCGGTCTCGACAAGCTGCCGACGGAAAAAGGCTATGCGGTAATCTGGACCACCACGCCGTGGACCATTCCCGCGAACCAGGCGCTGAACGTGCATCCGGACCATCGTTATGCGCTGGTGCAGACCGAGCGCAACGGCGAGACGATCCTGCTGCTGCTCGCGGTAGAACTGGTTGCTTCCTGCCTGCAGCGTTACGGACTGGAAGGCAAGATCATCGCCACTGCCGGCGGCGAAGCGCTGTCGATGCTGAAGTTCAGGCATCCGTTCGCATCCGCCGACAAGGGCTACGACCGCTATTCGCCGGTCTATGTGGGCGACTACGTCACGCTCGACACCGGTACCGGCATCGTGCACTCGGCGCCCGCTTACGGCGTGGACGACTTCATCTCCTGTAAATCGCACGGCATGCGGGACGACGAAATCCTGAACCCGGTGATGGGCGACGGCAAATATGCTTCGTGGCTGCCGTTCTTCGGCGGCATGACGATCTGGGAAGCGTCCAAGCCGATCTGCGCGAAGCTGGAGGAAGTCGGCGCACTGTTCAAGCTGGTGATGTTCGACCACAGCTACATGCACTGCTGGCGCCACAAGACGCCGATCATCTATCGCGCGACTTCGCAATGGTTCGCCGGCATGGATGTGACGCCCAGGAACGGCGGCCCGACGCTGCGCGAAACGGCGCTGGCCGGCGTGGACGCGACCGCTTTCTATCCAAGCTGGGGCAAGGCGCGCCTGCATGGCATGATCGCGAACCGTCCCGACTGGACGCTGTCGCGCCAGCGCCAGTGGGGCGTGCCGATGGCGTTCTTCGTGCACAAGGAAACGGGCGAGCTGCATCCACGCACGCCGGAATTGCTGGAAGCGGTGGCGAAGCTGGTCGAAAAGAACGGCATCGAAGCATGGCAGGCGCTCGATCCGAAGGAGCTGCTCGGTGCCGATGCCGACATGTACGTGAAGAACAAGGACACGCTTGATGTCTGGTTCGATTCCGGCTCCACCCACCAGACCGTACTGCGCGGATCGCATGCGGACGAGTCGCACTTTCCGGCCGATCTCTATCTGGAAGGCTCGGACCAGCACCGCGGCTGGTTCCACTCTTCGCTATTGACCGCGTCCATGACCGACGGCTGCCCGCCCTACAAAGCTTTGCTCACGCACGGTTTCGTCGTCGACGGCGAAGGCAAGAAGATGTCGAAATCGAAAGGCAACGTGGTCGCGCCGCAGAAGGTGTCGGATACGCTGGGTGCGGAAATCCTGCGCCTGTGGGTGGCATCGACCGACTATTCGGGCGAACTGTCGATCTCGGACGAGATTCTGAAGCGCGTAGTGGAAGCGTACCGTCGCATTCGCAACACGCTGCGCTTCCTGCTGTCGAATACGTCGGATTTCGATCCTGCTAAAGATGCGGCGCCGCCCGCAGACTTGTTCGAAATCGACCGTTATGCGATCGCGCGCATGGCACAACTGCAGGGCGAGATTCTGCAGCACTACGAGGCATACGAATTTCATCCGGTGGTCGCAAAACTGCAGATGTACTGTTCGGAAGACCTGGGCGGCTTCTATCTCGACATCCTGAAGGATCGCCTGTACACCTGCGGCACCACGTCGTCCGCGCGCCGTTCCGCGCAAACCGCGATCTGGCACATCACGCATGCGCTGCTGCGCGTGATGGCGCCGATGCTGTCGTTTACCGCCGAGGAAGCATGGGCGGTATTCGCGGGCAAGGATGCGTATGCGCAAAGCGATGAAACCATTTTCACGCAAACTTATTACACGCTGCCGGAAGTGACGAATTCCGCCGCGTTGCTGGACAAGTTCTCCGCATTGCGCGAAATTCGCGCGGAAGTGACCAAGCAACTGGAGGAAGTGCGCGTTGCGGGCGGCATCGGTTCATCCTTGCAGGCCGAAGTCGAGATCAAGGCCCGCGGCGACAAGTTCGCCTTGCTGAACAGCCTTGGCGACGATCTGAAGTTCGTGTTCATCACGTCACAGGCGAAAGTAATGCAGGTTGCAAGCGCGGCAGACGAAGGCGTGATCGTCACGCCTTCGCCACATCAGAAATGCGAGCGTTGCTGGCACTACCGCGCGGATGTCGGCGCACATGCCGATCATCCGGGCATTTGCGGACGCTGTGTGAGCAATCTGTTCGGCAACGGCGAAGCCCGCAAGTTTGCCTAGAGTCTATCCCTACCGGAATAGGCTCTTAACCCTTAGTCATTCCGGCGCAAGCCGGAATGACTTTTATCGAAAATCACCATGGCATCCAGACAGAAGTCCTTTTCCTCCTCCGGTTCAAGCTCCAGCCTGACGCCCTGGCTCGGCATCGCCGCCATCGTCATCCTGTTCGATCAGATCACCAAGGTCACCGTCAGCAAACTATTTACCTTCGGCGAATCCCGTCCGGTCACCTCCTTCTTCAATCTCGTTCTGGCACACAACAAGGGCGCGGCATTCAGCTTTCTCGCGTCCCAGGCGGGCTGGCAACGCTACCTGTTTACCGGCATCGCGATCGCCGCAGTCATCTTCATCATCTACCTGTTGAAACGCCACGCCGGCCAGCGTCTTTTCTGCTGGGCGCTGGCGCTGATTCTGGGCGGCGCGATCGGCAACGTGATCGATCGTGCGATCTACGGTTACGTAATCGATTTCCTGGATTTCTACATCGGCAGCTGGCACTGGCCGGCGTTCAATGTCGCCGATGCGGCGATCTGCACGGGCGCGGCACTGTTCGTGTTCGATGAGTTGCGGCGCGTCGGCAAATGAATATAGAGCCTGTCATGCACTAAGGAGGCATCATGGATCTCGCAGGTAAAAAAATCGTGCTCGGCATGAGCGGCGGCATCGCCTGCTACAAAGTAGCCGAATTCGCGCGTGGCCTGACCAAGGCAGGTGCGTCGGTGCAGGTAGTGATGTCGCAGGCGGCCACCCGGTTCATCACGCCGGTGACAATGCAGGCGTTGTCGGGCAAGCCGGTCTATACCGATCAGTGGGATGCGCGCATCGCAAACAATATGGCGCATATCGACTTGACGCGCGAGGCCGACGCAATCGTGATCGCCCCCTGTTCCGCCGACTTCATGTTCAAACTCGCGCACGGCGCCTGCGACGACCTGCTGTCGACCTTGTGCGTGGCGCGCCCGATGACCCTGCCGCTGATGATCGCGCCGGCGATGAATGTCGAAATGTGGCAAAACGCGGCAACCCAGCGCAACCTCGCGCAAGTCAAGGCCGACGGTATCTTCATACTGGGACCGGATGCCGGCGAACAGGCATGCGGAGAAAGCGGCATGGGCCGCATGCTGGAACCGGAGCAACTGCTGGAAGAAGTGGTCGCTTCGTTCCAGCGCAAGGTGTTGGCAGGCAAGCGCATGCTGATCACTGCCGGCCCGACCTTCGAACCGATTGATCCGGTGCGCGGCATTACCAATCTGTCGTCAGGCAAGATGGGTTACGCAATTGCGCGCGCAGCGCGTGAAGCGGGCGCGGATGTGACGCTGATTTCCGGACCGACTGCGCTCGCGACGCCCTACGGCGTGTATCGCATCAATGTCCAAACCGCGCAACAGATGCATGACGTGGTGATGTCGCACATTGGCGGCCAGCATGCATTCGTTGCGGTCGCCGCAGTGGCCGACTGGAAAGTCGCGAACGTAAGCGAACAAAAGCTGAAGAAAAACAGCGCGAACGATGTGCCGCAATTGCAGTTCGAGCAGAACCCCGACATACTTGCGTCGGTGGCCGCCTTGCCCAACAAGCCCTACTGCATCGGTTTTGCCGCCGAATCGGAAAACCTGCTGCAATACGGCGAGGAAAAGCGCAAGAAGAAAGGCATTCCTCTGCTGGTCGGCAATATCGGACATCAGACCTTCGGCAAGGACGACAATGAACTCGTGCTGTTCGACGACAAGGGCAACAAGCGCTTGCCGCATGCGGACAAGCAGCACCTGGCGCGGCAGCTCATCACGGAAATCGCCGTCCGGATTTGAATCTTTTTGTAATCATCGGCCAGTCTGGCCGGCGCCTCACTGTATCCTTCACACAATGAAAAGCATCGACGTCAAAATTCTCGACCCGCGCATGAAAGAACAATTGCCTGCCTACGCCACTCCCGGCAGCGCAGGGCTCGACTTGCGCGCTTGTATCGACGAGCCGCTCACGATCAAGCCGGGCGAAACTCACCTGATTCCAACCGGCCTGGCGATCCACATCGCCAATTCCGGCTATGCCGCAATGATCCTGCCGCGCAGCGGCATGGGCCACAAGCACGGCATCGTGCTGGGAAACCTGGTCGGCTTGATCGACTCCGATTACCAGGGACAACTGATGGTGTCGACCTGGAACCGCGGGCAAACCGAATTCACGTTGAATCCGATGGAGCGCCTTGCGCAACTGGTGATCGTGCCCGTGCTGCAGGTCGGCTTCAACGTGGTTGACGACTTCGCCGGCAGCGAACGCGGTGCCGGCGGTTTCGGCAGCACCGGGAAACATTAAGGGGGACCGAATGCCTGGCATGACACGATCTGCAACGCCACGAGCGAACCGCTTTATCTCACGCATGCAGTGGCCGGCACTCCCGTTTGCCTTGTTGCTTACTGCATGCACCACGGTCCCCCTTCCGCCACCGGCCCAGCCAGCCGTTGAACACCCCCGGCCTACCGTCGAACAACCCCGCCCCACCGTCCCGTC
>DASVLY010000463.1:0-6068 GCA_036384635.1 Noviherbaspirillum sp.
CATCCTGTGCGAATTCGACTTGTGCGAGGGGCAGGATGGGCAACAACTGCTGGAAGACCTGCGCCGGCATCGCCTGCTTCCGTTGACTACTCTGTTCCTGATGGTGACGGCTGAACGGGGCCAGGACAAAGTGATCAGCACGGTGGAACTGGCGCCTACCGAGTACCTTCTCAAGCCTTTTACCGCCGCATCCTTGCTGGAACGGGTAGGGCGCGCGCTTGAAAAGCGGGCTGCCTTCATGCCTGTTTATCACGCAATGGAACACGACGACCTGCAGGAAGCGATCGACTGCTGCGAGAGAGGCGAGGTCATGTCGCGGCGCTATGCACTCGATTTCCGGTTTCTGCGTGCCGAACTGCATCTGCGCCAGGGGCAGCCGGTACAAGCCGAATCCATTTACGCCCAACTGGCCGAAACCAAGGCAGCCGAGTGGGGGCGCATCGGTCTGGCCAAGGCATTGTGCATGCAGAACCGCTTTGCGGAAGCCGAAGAAATCCTGGTTGGTCTGTTGGCGGAAAACAGAAAGTTATGGGATGCGTATGACTGTCTGGCGCAGGTGCACGAAGCGGCCGGTTGCTTGCAGCAGGCGAAACAGGTGTTAATGGATGCGGTGGCGCTTTCGCCGCACACGGTGCGGCGGCTGCGCAAGCTTGGCCGGCTGGCGCTGGAGACCGGCGATATCGACACCGCGCTGGCGTCGTTTCAGGAAGTGGTCGGCAAGGTGCGCCACTCCAGGTTTCGCGAACCGGAAGACTATGTGCATCTGGTGCAGGCCTTGCTTGGAAAAGGCAATGTGCATCAGGCCGCTGCGGTCGTGCACGAACTCGGGAAATCCCTGAGCGACTTCAAGAAGACCGAAACCTGCGGCGCCATTTCATCCGCGTTGATCCATGAATTCAATAACGAAACCGAGCAGGCGCTGGAGCGGCTTGCCGCCGCAGTGGCTGAGTACAGCGATGCCGGTTTGTCGAATGATGTGAAGATGGTGCTGGCGCGGTGCTGCCTGAGCAACGGCATGGAAGACAGTGCGGCAGCGGTCATGCTCGATGTCATGAACAATGCCGCAGACGATACTGCAAGGGCGAAGGCCGCCGCTGCTCTGGAACAGGCTGGCCGCACGGATCTGAGTCAAAGCCTGGTGGAGAAAAGCAGGCAACAGGTGGCCGATGTGGCGGCCGGCTGCGAGGACAAGATCAGGCAAGGCGATTATCACGGTGCGGTCGAATTCATGGCGCATGCCGCGCACAAGATGTCGGACAATCCGGAAGTGGCGCTCAATGCGGTTGCCGCCGTGCTCGTCTGTATCGAGAATACCGGATGGGATGATGAGTTGGGCGCGCAGGCGCACCGGCATCTCGAAAACGCGCGTCGGCTCGATGCGACGCATCCGCGCTTGGCGAGCTTGTCCGATCAGTATCGGGCGACGCTGAAGAAATACAACATTCCGTTTGAGCGCATGAGCGCGAAATCACGTGTGCATGCGTAGAAGATGTCGTCAAGAAAGCTGGCGGCAGCAATGCGGTCATCCACAACTCAACCTTTCTTCAAGTACTCGCTCATCAACTCCTTTCACTCCTCGCCTTTCTTGTTTTTAACACTTGGGCGACATGTCCCCTTGGCTGCATAAACTTTGCCAAACAGATTCCGGCATGGATACATGACTGGTTGGCGATCGTCCACATTGCCGGGCATCGCTTTCATCTCCGGGAGTTCCTGGCGATGGTTGATGGCAATATGCAATTTTTTTGAAGCCGAAAAACCAGCCACTCGAACTTTTGTTGCGCGCTGCGATCTGCACAAAGACACGATGTCACGAAGTGCGCAAATTGATGAATCTCCGCTCGTTGTCTGGAATTGCCGTACTGCTGCTGGCTTTCGGCTGTAGCGCCAAAACACAATCCTGCATGGATCACTTCCCGGAAGGGAAGCCTCCCGTCATCACCAGCAGCAACCTGGCGAAGCAAACCACGATGCTGTGCTTTGAAGGTTACGCGGTGATGCATAGTGGCATCTCGCGTACACCCATATGGGTAGCCGAGCACTTGACTGCAAAACGGGTTGATGACGCCGAGCGGCTGAAGCGAATAAACCGTTTCCATGCAGAGGAGCAGCTACCGCCTGCAGATCGTTCGGAACTGGCGGACTATGTACGCACAGGATATGATCGCGGGCACATGGCCCCGAATGGAGACATGCCAACCGAGAACGCGCAGTATGAGAGTTTTTCGCTGGCGAACATCATTCCCCAGAATCCGAAAAACAACCAGATTTTATGGGAAGGCATTGAGGAAGTTACCCGGGAGCTGGCGCGCGAAAACAATGAAGTTTATGTCGTGACAGGGCCGATCTTCGAGGGAGGCAGTCTGCAACGAATCAATGGCCGGGTATTGGTGCCAACATTTATCTACAAGGCCATCTATGATCCTGCGAAGAAACAGGCAGGCGCGTATGTGACGCCGAATGCGCCAGGCATGGAATACCAAACCCTGTCGATTGCCGATCTCGCAAAGCGTATCAACATCGATGTCTTCCCGAAGCTTTCGCCGCAGATCAGGGCAGCGAAAATGGATATGCCGGTTCCGACACCGCATGGCCGGCGCGGTGGAAAGAACAAACCGGTTGAAGTCGAATCATTTGAAAGGCAATGAGCATGTCATCCATCAAACCGTATCAGAATGAGGAAGAGTCACTCGCTGTTGATGACCTGACCGTGGAAAACCGGCTGGACCGCATATCAATCTACGGCTCCATCGAACTGACCAAGGACAAGACAGGATTGCAGCATGCAAAGGCGTTGAAGGAAGTCGTTGATGCCGTGGTGGCGGCATTGGAGCAAGACAAAGACCTGCCCGAGCAGGTACAGGTAAAACCGACAGAAACGGTCAAAAATCCCTTCGGCTGACAATCCCTGTCTGGCAGCATTGTTTCATCATCGTCAGGTATGTCGGGCCTGCTCTGCGTGATATCGTGGCGGCGGCAGAGTGCTTGTGTGCAGGTCGAGCACTTCGGTCATGCTTCAGTCAAACAGTCGTTCGATGCTTTGATGGGGCATATACTGATGTGCCCCGTTCCTTATTTGTAATGCCATGACAGATCCGAAAAATTTCCCGACAGACGAGGACTCGCCACCGATTCCGCCGGAACGGCCGGGCGATGACGAGTGCTGCCACAGCGGCTGCGATCCATGCGTATTCGATTGGTACGCGCAGGCACTCGAGCGTTACCGCGCAGATTTGCGCGCCTGGGAGGAAAGGCGGGCTCCAGAATAATCTAATACGGCGAGAGTACAAACCTTGCACATGGCAATTCATATCCCTCCTCACCGGCCACGACTCTGGGCTTGTCTGCATCGACAGACTCGAACGGCCAAGGAGTGGGGAAGGCGATGAGCTGCGCGGAAGAGAGATCACCGAGGAGGTCAAGGTCACCGAGTTTTGTTAATTCGGCATCGTGCGACACCAGCGCACAATTCATCTTCTTTGCTTTTTGCAGGGCCAGTTCAACCAGCGCCAGTTCATATGCCTTTGGTATGCCCGGATTTTTATACAAACACTCCAAGTGAAGCACGGGCTGCTGCCCCCGCTTATCCCACAGCAAGCGCAGCATGCGCCGCCCCATCAGGCGTCCGTCCTCGGATGTGATCGCCAGCATGCGATATTTGCCGTCCAGCACGTAGCCCATCAGCGTTTTATTGGTGTAAGGGATATTTTGAATGCTCTGACAACTCTCCGCTACTTCAGTGCCACATAAAAACAAGTCTTCTGCTGCATCCGTGTCAATGACGTTGAGGCGTTTAGTGTTTTCCTTGAGGAGTGGCGTCGTTTGAGCCCGGAAGGCGTCTGAAGGCTCATAAATGCAAGACTGCTTCCATTGCTCAAACGCTTCCGGCGATTTTTCCTTCAGCAGGCGCAAATTGTCCGACTTGGCGGGATCGTAACGCAACTGCCGGAAGGTATGTTCCGGATTGGGAGATAACACGGTCGCGTTGACGAATTGGCTGATCGCCGCTAATACCGATGCTTTTTCACGTTGATTCCAGTAGTTGCGCATCTTGATTGTATAAGTGATCAACCCCGCCGCATGCCGTGCATGTTCCCGGTAACGGTTGAATTGAGCTGCCGCATTCTCTACATTGGACAGATCCGGAAACAAGTCCTGGAACACCATATTCATTTGTTCGTTGAAATCATCCGGCTTCCCGATGGATTTCAGACGCTGCAGGACAACAGCGTTTTCGTTCTTTGGGTAATGCTGAGCGAACGACACCAGGCATTCCATGAACGGGGCGGTTTTTCCGAGGGAGCGAGCTGTTTCCTGGCCGCTGTCATTGGATAGCGCTGCCTGCAGCAATGAGCGTTTCAGGTCGTCAGAGAGGTGATCGGCTTGCGCTAACGCCGCGAGTGCGTTGATCATGGCTTTCTGCCGTTTGGCGTCTTTGAAGTCTGACTGGCGCAGAAGCGGCATGAGCTTTTTCAAGGTGGGGGCGTCGGGTGCCGATTGAAAAAGCGGGAACAGCAAGGCCGGGTATAAGCGGGTATGCGGTCTGGTGAATTGTTTGCAAAAGGCGAAGAAGCCGTTGACGTCCTTTGCCTCGGACGGCAGGCATTGTTGCGCCAGGAGGTGGGTCAGGACATACCGCATGGCGGGCATGCGCCACTTCTGGATCGCTTCCAGCGGCGCCTTCAGATCTTGCCAGGCCGTTTCCGGCAGTGGGTCCGCTGCGAAGCGCAAGGATACCAGTTGAGTCCAGGTGGACAGGATTTCTCCGATATGGGGATCGGAGTTTTGCCTGACGGCGTCCAGTAAATCGTTGATGACGGGATGGCGGCTGCCGAATTGCCTGGCAACTTGAGCCAGAGGCATAGGCTTGGGATCGTGAGGGAAGAATTGATCGATCCATGTCTTATCCGTCGCACTCATTTCTCCCTTCGTGATAAGCCCTAAATAAGCCGAGGCGTATAAATTGGCTCGGGCGGATGGGTTGGAAATCTGAAGTTTTTCGAAATAACCCTCATTGATGAGAGAAGTGGATAGATGTTTTCTGACAAGGCTTTGAGCGAATTCCAGCTTGGTGATTTCGTCGGCAATCGCAAAATTATGGAAATTCCTGACAAGAACTTCCAGAACTTTTTCGGCAACGATTCTGGCCACTCCAATTCGGTCTCTCTCATCGCTAATCTCCAAATTTTGGATATTTTCGGCAAGAACTTTTGGACATGTTTTAGCAATCAGTTGAGCTAATTCAATTTTGGCGCTTTCGTTGGAAATCTTGAAATTCCGAATATGTGAAACGAGATAGTGCAATCTGCTTTCAGAAACTTCATAGGCCACTTTGTCCCGCACACCCTGGAAATCTCTCAAATTTTGACTCTTCTCGGTGATATCTTCCAGATACTTTCTCGCAATTTCACGGACCAGTTCGTTCCTGACGCTCTCGTTGGAAATTCCAATATTTGGAAAATTTTCGACAAGGTCTCTTAGATGTTTTTTGGCAATTTTGGAGAGCAGATCAATGGTGGCTCTCTCGTTGGAAATCTTGAACTTCTGAAAATTTTTGATGAACAGGATTGGTTCTTTTTCAGCAACGTCGCAGGCCAGTTCAATCATGGCGCTCTCGTTGGAAATGTCAAAATTCTGGATATTCTTGGCAAGAGAGTAGCAATTTTTTTCAGCAATGAGCCAAGCAATTTCAATCCTGCTTTCCTCATTGGAAATTGCAAACTTTTGGAAATTCTCGGCAAGATCCCACAACGATGTTTCACCAAGCCACCTGGCTAATTCAGTCCGCGCCTTTTCTGTCAACCCGGACGCATCAGCGTCAAACCGAAGGCAAAACTCGGTTGGATCGTTCGCTGCCGATGACTTGGCGTTTTCAAGTAATAATTTTTGTTGGCGAGATGCAGCACCTTCATGGTGATGAGAGGGTGAAGGAAATGACGCCGGGTTTTCAGACGCTGGCAGATTCGACGCTTGCGTATTGGTGTTGGCAGACGTGGGCGTCACGGAGGATGCCATCGAAGGCTGCGCAATGGAATGAGGGGGAAAGTTGGTTTTCATTTCTTTCTGTT
>DASVLY010000464.1:0-3321 GCA_036384635.1 Noviherbaspirillum sp.
GCTTTTTGATCCAACAGCTTTCCACCATTTCACAGCATAAAAAATATCCCCTTGTATCAGGGGTGATAGAGAAAGTTTGTTCGACGTTCTTGTATAAGATTTTGCTAACCAATCGGGAATGAGCATGGTTGTTTCAACGCAGACAAAACTAACGAAACAGTCGGACGAAATCGTTCGCGCTGTCATTTATCCAGGGATCGGAATTGCGCGCGTTGGCAATTCCACCGAATTTTTCATCGGTCCAGAGGTGATGGGAAAAACGCCCGATTGTCCGGGCGGGTTTAAAGATCCTGAAGGAAGGGTAAAGCGGCAAGCGGCGCGTTTTCGTGTGTACGGACTCAACGCGCAGGGTGAAGTGGTGCGCGAACTGATGCAGCCGGAAGTCGAAATTAATTGGCGGGTTGAATTGGCCAATCGTAAAGCAGGCTGGTATCAGTTCATCAATGCGATGGATTTGCCGAACGGCATGGCTATCATGGCCGGACGCCGCAATGCCAATTTGACCGGACTGGCCCGAGGGCAGCTAGACATCGTACCCGGCGCACGGGAAATTTCCGGCACCGGGCAGCATGGTCCGGCCTACTCTTTTGACACCGGCAAGTTTTTCCAGAAACGCGTCTATCTGGGTGAATTGCGTACGGATAGCGCGGGACGCTTGCTGGTGCTGGGCGGACGCGGCCTCTCCGCGCCGCAACAATCCGGTAAGCAAGCAAGCACTTTTGCCAATAACGATGGCTGGCATGACGATGTTTCCGATGGCCCGGTGCGTGCCACGGTCAAACTGGGGAACGCGGTGCTGGAGGCCGAGCCCGCCTACGTGGTTGTTGCCCCGCCTGATTTTGCGCCGGGCCTGTATGGGCCGGTAACGATGGACGACGTAGTGCGGGATCTGTATTTTCGACAAGGCTGGCTGCCTTGCCCCAAACGGCCTTCGTTTACACGCGACATCTGGCCGATATTCGATCGCTTGCAAGGCAATCAGTGGGTCAATCACGGCGTGTACATGCTGGTCGGTCTCAACTCGCCGGTATCGCCTCTTGACCCGGCCGTGCAAGCGCGCCTGGCAAGCCGCGCCGAGAAGGACCGACCGTTCCGTACTGCGTTATTCCGCCTGTTTCACAACCCGGCTTCCGAAGTTCTCGAACCGGCCAAGCTGCCTCCTTTCTACGGCGACACGTACTCCGAATTCCAGGATTCGCCACGCGTGCATCTTTCCCTCGTCGCATCCCAGTATCGATGGTTGGAGCAATGGGCCGAGGGGGATTTTGAGGACGACTGGACTGGGGCGCCGCCCGTTCCGCCGGCATTCGACAGCCTGAGTCCGGCGTTGCAAACCGAGGCGCTGAATCGGGCCGGTCTTTACAGTTGCCTGGGCGGTCCGTTTCATCCCGGCATCGAATTGACCTGGATTATGCGTGTCGCCTCGATGTGGCAGGAACCTTACCGCCTGAAGCTGTTGCCGGAGGGCGAACAGCCGTCGCAAGACTATGGCGAGATGCTGTTGCCGGAAGTCTGCCTCGGCGCCACCGGACCGCTTCAGGCCAGCGGCCCTGGTGCGTTGACCCGCTGGACGGGAGTTCCATGGCAAACGGATGAGGCTTCGTGCGCGTCCGGTTATAACCCGCACTTCTATGTCTCGCTGCCGAGCTTCTGGGCGGCACGGGTGCCCAACCAGGTATTGAGCGCACAGTCCTACGAGCAGTTGCAAAAAACGGATGTGCCGTTGGCGCAACGTCTCAAAAGCCTTGACTATCGTCAGGACTGGTATCGCGACATAGCCGGAACCGGGTATACGGAACGCATCAACAACATGATCGGCGAGTGGTGGGAAATCGGCATTGTCACGCCTATGGCGGGACCGGACGACGCGGCAGGTAATGCTGCATTGCCTGCCGTTGCGCATGTCGAGATGGGGCGCAGCGAAAAACTCACCGGTCGCGGCGACCCGACTTTTGCGCTGCTGCAGGCATTGGAGAAGGTCGGCAAGACGGATGTTCAGCCGATGTTGGCAGCTGAGGCAGTCGAGACAGTGGAACAAGTCCCGGAGCAATGCACGCCGCCGCGCCGGCAGTACGGACGTGGTGATGTCTGATTGTCGGCACTGTTCGGTGTTGGTCATCGGTGGCGGCACAGCCGGTGCCGTCACCGCCGGCCTGCTGGCGCGGCGCGGTTGGAGTGTGGTCGTGGTGGAGCAATCATCGGCAACGTCCGCAGGCAAGGCTGGAGAAGGTTTGCCGCCCAACACCCGGCCCATGCTTGAACGGCTGGGCCTGCTCGCCTGGCTGGAGATGGATCGCGCAACGGCGTTGCCTACCTATGGCAATCGCGCCTGGTGGGGAACGGAACAGCCGCACGAGCAATCCTTTTTGCAAAGCCGTTTCGGGCATGGCTATCGGCTCGACCGTTCTCGTTTCGATGCCGGCTTGGCTGTTTGGGCGGGGCAGGGCGGCGTTCAATGGTTGCAAGAACATCGGGTGCGGGAAATCCGGCGCACCCGGACGAACTGGCAGGTGATTACCATAAAAACGTCCGGCGACACTAACGTTTGCCAGACCCTGGAGGCGGATTTCCTGGTCGACGCCAGCGGACGCCGCGCCTGGCTGGCGCGACGTTGCGGCGCCGAGATCCGGCGTTCGGCCCCTCTTGTTGCCTTGTGCTGGATACTGAACACAACCGATGGCGCCCCATGGGACAGCGACAGCTACATCAACGTGGAAGCGTGCGAGCATGGCTGGTGGTATGCGCTGGTGTTGCCGGGCGGCGCTCTCAGCTTGATGTATTTCACCGATCCCGCCACATTGCCGCCACGTAGGAGCGCCTGCCGCGACTACTGGCAGGCAGGTTTGGCCCAAGCGCCCAACACTGCCGCGCGTGTCGTCCGGCAGCAGGACCGGCTCTCTCATTGGCGAATGCAAGCAACAACGGCGGGCACCGCATACCTGGAACGTCCTTACGGCGATGGCTGGCTTGCCGTCGGCGATGCGGCACAGGCGTTTGATTCGCTCGCCTCTCAGGGAATCGGCAATGCCATGAGCGGCGGCTACTACGCGGCGCATGCCATCGCCGATCACTTGCAAGGGCGGACGCTGGCCTTGCCTGCCTATGACGCTGTCATGCAGCAAGGCTATGCCCGCTACCGCGAAGAATTACCGAAGCGCTATGCGCAATGCAACCGCTGGCCGCAAGCGCCATTCTGGGCGCAACGCAATTCCGCCAGTGCGTAGCATGCGGAAAACCGCACGTCGGCAAGGCTGCTGGTGGCGGGAAATGATTCTTGGCCGGATCCTTGGCATCAGCCTGGTCTTGCTGCATGGCGCCTGC
>DASVLY010000465.1:0-8726 GCA_036384635.1 Noviherbaspirillum sp.
CCGAGCTGCCAGTAATGCAGGCCGGCAGTGAACAGCGGCCCGTACACGCGGGTGGCGAACTGCTGCATGCGCGCATACAGGGTTTCGCGGCCGGCTGCGCGCGGCGCGGTCTGGATGATGCCGGCGCCGGGATTGGCTTCCATCAGCCGCACCAGGCTTGTGATGCAGGAGCCGCTCATCACGCTGTCGGCGTCGAGCACGATCATGTAGCGGTAGTTCCTGCCCCAGCGGCGACAGAAGTCGTCGATGTTGCCGCTCTTGCGTTTGACGCGGCGTCGGCGATGCCGGTAAAAGATGCGGCCGAAGCCGCCGACTGCGCGGCACAATTGCGCCCAGGCGGCCAGTTCGGCGCTGCGGGTGTCGCTGTCGCTGCTGTCGCTTAATACGTAAAAGTCAAAGCGATCCGATGCGCCGCTTTTTGCCACCGATTCGTAGGTCGCGCGCAAGCCGGCCATCACCCGCGCCACGTCCTCGTTACAGATCGGCATCACGATGGCCGTGCGCGCCGATGCATCGATGTGCGCATCAAGGCCGGCCCGGCGCGATATCACGTAGCGGTCGGTGCCGCGCACGAGCACCAGGAAACCGGCCATCGCGGTCCAGAAGCCGGCCGATACCCAGCAGAACAACAGCGCGAACAGTGCGAGCATCGCCGCTTCGACTAGCGTTGTGCCTTGATATGGCAGGATCTGCCGCATGAACGACGTGGCGAATGCGGTTTGCGCGAGCATGAGCAACAGCAGCACGAGGCGGCGGATATTGCCGTTGTGCTGCCAGATGCCACGCGGATCGGGCGCATCGGCCACGTCGTCGGGTACAGTCTGCCTTCGCTGCGAGAACGGTTGCATCCAGCGCGCGAGCGGATTGAGCGGTCCCCACGGATGCGGCACCATGGATGCGCGGTTCAATGGCGGCGCAAACGGCAGCGGTTCCTCATCGCCATGTTCGCCGCGCGCAACGTTGAGCCGGCGGATGTTGTCGATGTGCTGTGCGTTCCATCCGGCTTGCGGTTGACCGTATGCCAGCCGCAAGCGCGCAACGACCGATCCGTAAGCAGGGTTCGCGTACAACGCATCCTTGCCGGCCAATGCATGATGCAGGCCGGCCATGGCCGCGCGCGAGCCGGTGCCGTCGATGCGCGCAGCCAGGTCGCGGCGAAGTTCGCAGGCAAGCGGGATGCGGTCCAGGTAGCGGTCGCACAGCGATGAAAGCGCCGCATCGGGATCATCCCCGCGCCTTACTCCGGGGGCAAGATGTAGCTCCACGTTTCGGACAAGGTGTTGTTGCCGCTGCGCAGATAGCCGCGCAATTCGGCCGGTTTCTTTTCATCGATGCGGCGCAGCCGGGCCGTCATGCGCCAGCCGGCGGTGGCTGCGTTGCGGTAGATATTGGTTTCCAGCAGCTTCGCATTGGCATCGCCGGTCACGACGGCTTCGACCCGATCATCGGCGGGCAGCGTTTTCAATGCCGGCCCCTCGAAATCGACCGACAGCGTAATGCTGTCGTCGGGCTTATGCACCCAGCCGTGCCCCTTGCGGGTCTGCGCAATCCACGACAGCGGCGGACGCTTGTCCGCGTCTTTCTGCCATGACAGCCGGTATTCGAAATCGAACGGCACACCGGGGCGCGGCGGCGTATCGGGCACCCAGAACGCGACGATATTGTCGTTGGTCTCGTCGGGCGTGGGGATCTGGATCAGCTCGACCCGCCCCGCGCCCCAGTTGCCCCTGGGCTCGACCCAGACGCTGGGGCGCGCCTCGTAATGCGCTTCCAGGTCTTCATAGCTGGCGAGCTGCCGGTCGCGCTGCATCAGGCCGAAACCGAGCGGATTGTTCAATGCATAGGAAGTCACCAGCAAATGCTTCGGATTGACCAGCGGACGCCATATCCATTCGCCAGTGCCGGACTGGATCGACAGGCCGTCGGAGTCATGCACTTCCGGCCGATAATCCTCGATCGCCGAACGCTGGTTTTCTCCGAAGAAGTACATGCTGGTCAAGGGCGCCAGTCCCAGCCTGGCAATGTTTTCGCGCAGGTACAACTGCGCTTTCACCTCCATCGCGGTGTCGCTGCCGGGTTTGAGCACGAAGCGATAAGCGCCGGCCACGCGGCGCGAATTGAGCAGCGCATACACCGTCAGTTCTTTGGCTGTCTTGCCGGGCCGTTCGATCCAGAATTCGACGAACTGCGGAAACTCCTCGCCGGAATTCAACGCAGTGTCGATTGCCAGGCCACGCGCCGACAAGCCATACACCTGACCTTTACCGATGGCGCGGAAATAGCTGGCGCCAAGAAAAACCAGCACTTCGTCCTTGTACTTCGGCGTGTTGACCGGATAGTGCACGCGGAAACCGGCAAAGCCCAATCCCTGCAAATCCTTCGGGCCGATGTCGTTGGCCCCATAGTGGAAAGCCTTCGGATCGAACCTGATCTCGCGCACGTTCTTGCCGGCAATCTCATTGACTTTCACCGGACTGTCGAACGCCCTTCCCTGATGAAAGAAGGCCAGCTCGAACGGCAGTTTCGCATTGCTCCACCAAGTCTTGTCGCGTTCAAAACGGATGTCGCGATACTGGTCGTAGCTCAGGTTCGCCAGTGTTTTGGAGAGATTCTTCGGCGGCGCCTTGTAAGGAGCCGATGCCAGTTGTTGCGCCTTGGCGGCGACTTCATTGAAACCGAACGCAAGCGCTGCCGCAGTTGGAAACAGCCACAGTGACAAACAAAAACATGCCGTACGCCATCCCGGCGCCGGGAAGTTGACCGATGTTCCGAACATTGCAATCCATAAGGCACTCACTTACCGGCTATCTTGCCAATCCATCAGACTTGATGTTTGAGGGGGTGCAATGGATAGCGACTTAATACTTGTTTTGGTTCAAATACAACAGGACTTACGCAGGTTGGCGGCTCTTCGTGGAAAATGCGGTGAATACGCACTCCGCAATACGGCAAGCGAAGCGTAAGTCCTAAAAATGATTTCGTGCTCGTTCCTTACCATTCTCAGAGAGTGTCATGCACCTGCCAAAAATACAGCACACCACTTTTCTACTGCTGTTGATCGCAGCGACGCTCGCGTTCGGCTGGGTCATCTGGCCGCTTTACGGCGCGGTGTTCTGGGGCGTGGTGCTGGCCATCCTGTTCCGGCCGTTGTATTGCCGCTTGCTGGCCGCCGTGGGCCGGCGCCCTAACCTCGCTTCGGCACTCACGCTGCTTCTTTGCCTGCTGATCGTCATTCTCCCGGTAACGCTGCTCGCCATCTCGCTGTTGCGGGAAGCAGTCAGCATGTTTGAACGGGTCCGCTCCAACGAGATCGACTTCGGTGTTTACTTTCAGCAAGCGGTCGCCTCACTGCCGGCATGGGCAGCCAATCTGCTGGACCGCCTCGGGCTCTCCGAGCTGTCGGCGCTGCAGGAAAAACTGTCCGCCAGCGCCGCCCAGGCCAGCCAGATCGTAGCCAGACAGGCAGTCAACCTCGGTCAAAGCATGTTCAGCATGCTGATCAGTTTCTCCATCATGCTGTATCTGCTGTTCTTTCTGCTGCGCGACGGCGCGCAGTTGACCGAGCGCATCAGTCGGACCATACCGCTGACTGCCGAGCACAAGCGGCGGCTGACCGGAAAATTCATTACCGTCATCCGTGCCACAGTGAAAGGGAATATTGTCGTGGCCGCCGTGCAGGGGTCGTTAGGCGGCGTAATGTTCTGGCTCCTTGGCATCCAGAGCGCATTGCTGTGGGGAGGCGTGATGGCGGTCATGTCGCTGGTGCCCATTGTCGGCCCCGGCCTGGTATGGATGCCGGCCGCCGCCTATTTCCTGCTCACCGGCGCGCTCTGGCAAGGCGTGCTGCTCATTCTGTTCGGCGTGCTCGTGATCGGCCTGGTCGACAACGTGTTGCGGCCCGTTCTGGTCGGCAAGGACACCAAAATGCCCGACTATATCGTGCTCATTTCGACGATCGGCGGCCTGGTGCTGATCGGCCCGAACGGTTTTGTGATCGGCCCCGTGATTGCCGCGCTGTTCATGGCCGCGTGGGATCTGTTTGCCGAGGAGCCGGGATTGCGGGAGGAGGCTGACGGTTAGGAATCGCGCCGACCAAGTTGTGCAATCTCATTGGAGACGGCAACGCGCAAGCGTTCTTCATCGAACGGCGGAGAGATAAACCGATTCCCTCACCGCTTCCTCGCCAGCGTTACCCCGTCCGCAATGGGCGCCATCGACAAATCCACACGCTCATCCGCATGCAGCTTGCGGTTGAATGCCTGAATCGCCGCAGTGTCCTCATCCTCGGCCGCATGCGCAACAGCACCGCCCCACAATACATTGTCGACTGCGATCAGCCCGCCATGACGCAGCAACGTCAGGCAGCGCTCGTAATAAGCATCGTAACCGGTCTTGTCGGCGTCGATGAATGCAAAGTCGAAACTGCCGGTCTGCCCTTCTGCAATAAGCGCATCGAGCGTTTCGATCGCCGGCGCAATGCGCAAATCGATCTTGTGCGCAACGCCTGCTTTCTCCCAATATGCGCGGCCGATATCAGTGTATTCGCGGCTGATGTCGCACGCGATGATGCGGCCCTCCGCCGGCAACGCAAGCGCGGTGGCAAGCGTGCTGTAGCCGGTGAACACGCCGATCTCGATGGTACGGCGCGCACCGATCAGTTTCAGCAGCAATGCCATGAACTGTCCTTGCTCGGGTGAAATCTGCATCGAAGCGCGCGGGTGATTGCGGTTGACCTCGCGCAACCCGGCCAGCGCCGGATGTTCGCGCAGCGATGTGTCGATCAGGTATTGGTATAGCGTGTCATCCAGGTTCAAGGTGCGGTTGGACATCGTTCATCCTTTCGGGAAAGAGAATCGCTCATCGGACTCGACTGTTATTGTCAAGTATAGCGGCCCGAGACACTTGGCCGATGCCGGCGCGCCTGTTTGCATGATGAAGAATGCAGCCGTTCAAATGTCACCAATCAATTTCCTTGAACTCAGTCAGCTTCATCACGTCTAATTTCGCAACTAAACTGTAACGCACATACCGGGCTTGCCAGGATAAAAGGCATTTGATGAAACGTGTTCTTTACGGGCATACCATCATGATGGTGGATGATATGCCTTCCAATCTGAAAGTTCTTGCGCAAGCGTTGAACGAACATGGCATAGCAGTGATAGTGGCTCAGGATGGAGAAGAAGCGTTGACACGCGCACGACTGGCCCGGCCCGACTTGATTCTGCTGGATGTGATGATGCCCGGCATGGACGGTTTCGAAACTTGCAGGCGCTTGAAAGCCTGCGATGAGTTGTGCGACATCCCGGTAATTTTCATGACGGCGCTCAGTGAGCACAGCGACAAGATGCGCGGCTTCGAGGCTGGGGGCGTCGATTACGTGACCAAACCTTTCGAGACCGGGGAAGTTCTGGCGCGTATTTCCACGCACCTGATACTGCGCCGGACGCAGCAGCGGCTCGCCGAGAAAAACGCGGCGCTGCAAAAGGAAATCGCGCTGCGCCAGCAGATCGAAACGCATCTGCAGGCCGCTTACGAACAGTTGGAAGAGCGGGTGGTGCAGCGCACCGATGAACTCGCACGCGCCAATGCGCAGCTGATCGCCGAGATCACGGAACGCACACGCGCCGAAAAATCGTTGCGCAGGAATGAAGCGCGCGTGCGCCGCCTGATCGAGTCGAACATCATCGGCATTTATTTCTGGAAAGCAGGTGGCGTCATTGAGGAAGCCAACGAAGCTTTCCTGCAACTGCTTGGCTATACGCAACAGGACCTGCGCGAAGGCTGCGTGCGCTGCACCAAGATCATCGCCCCCGAACATCCCAAGCACACAATGGATGAAGCGGATTTCGGCTCCGGTCGTACCGCAGTCGAGAAGGAATATGTGCGCAAGGACGGCAGCCGCATACCGGTGCTGGTCGGCTCCGCTCTGTTGAACGGCGACTCGCAGGAGGGCGTGGCCTTCGTGCTGGACTTAAGCCCGCGCAAGCAAGCCGAGGAACGTATCCGCTACATGGCCGACCATGACGCGCTGACCGGCCTGCCCAACCGCACGCTGCTGCAGGACCGTTTGAAGCAGGCCATCGCGCATGCGTCGCGCAGCGACAGCCGGGTCGCGGTGCTGTTCATCGATCTCGATTATTTCAAGCACATCAACGATTCTCTCGGACACCAGATCGGCGACTGCCTGCTGCGCATGGTGGCCGAACGTCTTCTGCATTGCGTGCGCGAAGGCGACACCGTGGCGCGCTTGGGCGGCGACGAATTCGTGCTGACGCTGCCGCAACTGCCTGACAGCGCCGACGCTGCGGTGGTCGCGCAAAAAGCGTTAAGCGCGCTGAGTGCGCCGTTTCTCTGCGAAGGCCATGACTTGCATGTGGGCGGCAGCATCGGCATCAGCCTGTATCCTGAGGATGGCAAGGATGTCGAAACCCTGATGCGCACCGCCGACACCGCGATGTACCACGCCAAGGAAAAGGGTCGCGGCAATTACCAGTTCTTCACGCCGGCGCTGAACAAGGCGGCGCAACGGCAACTGGCGCTGTCCAATGCGTTGCGCCACGCGTTGATGCACAATGAATTCACGTTGTATTACCAGCCGCAGGTCAACATGGAAAGCGGCGCGATCTTTTCCGCCGAAGCCCTGCTGCGCTGGCATCAGCCAGGCAGGTCGCCAATCGCCTGCAGTGAATTCATCACGGTAGCGGAAGAAACCGGTCTGATTCTGCCGATTGGCGATTGGGTATTGCGCGAAGCGTGCATGCAGCTCAAAAAATGGCATGAGCAGGGCTTCAAAAACATGGTTGTTTCGGTGAACCTGTCGGCACGCCAGTTCTTCCAGCAGAACTTCCCGAACTCGTTGCGCAATATCCTGGACCAGTCCGGCATTCCTGCCGAGTGCCTCGATCTCGAAATCACCGAAAGCATGCTGATGAAGCGCAGCGAGGACAACATGGCGACCTTGAACCGCTTGAGCGGCATGGGCGTGAAGCTGTCGGTGGACGACTTCGGCACCGGCTATTCCAGTCTGTCCTATCTGCAGCGCTTCCCGGTCGATGCGTTGAAAATCGACCGCTCCTTCATCAGTGGCATCGGACAGGATACGAACGATACCGCGCTGGTCACCGCGATCATTTCCATGGCGCAGAGCCTGCAGTTGAAAGTGCTGGCCGAGGGCGTGGAAACGCAGGAACAGATCCAGTTCCTGCGCGCGCACGGTTGCCTGTCGGCGCAGGGGCATTACTACAGCGAAGCGCTGTCGCCGGACAGGCTTACCGGGTTGCTGAAACGGCAGGCAACGGATAATGCGGGCTCTAGGCCCGGATATTTCATGAAGTAGGTCGGCGATTTCGTGCCGAAGCGCGTTGCTATTGGTTCTCACGCCTAATAACAACCGGAATCGCCGATGCCAAATTGTACCGTTGAATGTTCATCTGAACCGACGATTCCGGGCAAGCTCGGACGTCGCATTATCGAAGCATCGTTCGACGGTGGCGACATCAGCAGCGATGCCGGCGTATTGTTGCTCAAGCGTGCGGCCGGCGCGCCAGTTGCCACCAATTCCAGGGCAACCAGTTGCGCCTGTTGCTGGCAGCTCTGGCCTGCACGCTCATGATCCACCTGCGCCGTCTCGCGGCTGCACGGCACCGAACTCGAACGCGCCTGCACGGTCATCATGCAGCGCGAACTGCCCTGCGCGGAGCTTCTCGCCGACATTTCACACGTTCGCAGGCGCAAAACCACGGCCCCGCACAGGTTCATGAAATATCCGGGTTAGAGCGGACTGACGGTCAGTTCAAGGGTTGCGCTGCCCCTAAATCGTCTGATCCATCTCCTGCGATGGACAACTGTCGGGCTGATGATGCCGCACCACCCGCGCCGGCACGCCTGCGACTGTGCAATGCGGCGGCACCGGCTTGAGCACGACACTGCCGGCGGCGATCTTGCTCATCGCACCGATCTCGATATTGCCCAGAATCTTCGCGCCGGCACCGATCATCACGCCGCTTCTGATTTTCGGATGGCGATCGCCGTGTTCCTTGCCGGTTCCGCCTAACGTCACGTCCTGCAGGATCGATACCTGATCCTCGATCACGGTCGTCTCGCCGATCACGACACCTGTGCCGTGATCGAGCATGACACCCGCACCGATACGTGCGGCCGGGTGGATGTCGACCGCAAACACCTGCGACGCCTGGCTGGCCAGCGCAAACGCCAGCTCTCTGCGGCCATTGCACCAGAGCGCATGCGTTGCGCGATACGTCTGCAACGCATGGAATCCCTTCAGATTCAGCAACACATGCAGGTAATCCGGGCAGGCCGGATCGCGTTCCTTGACTGCCGCAAGATCGGCGGCCATCCGGCTTGCAGCCGTCTCATTCTGTTCAAACACGCGCTGCAACAAGGCTTGCAACACCGGCGCAGGCATGTCCTCGCACGCCAGTCTGCTCGCCAGTACCGCCGCCAGTGCCGCGCCAAGACTGCGATGCCGCAGCACCTGTTGCTGCAAACGAAGCTGCAACAACGGCTCGCGTTGCGCAACGTCGGCAGCTGCCGCGCGGATCTGTTGCCAGAGCAGATCGACGTCGATGTTGCGCTCCGGCGGCGGCGCGACACGCAAATGGCGCTCCTGCAACATCGCATCAAAAGATGAATGGCCGTCGCGCATCGTCTCCATCGTCTCTTTGCGTGCTGCAATACCATGTTCTATTCTGTTCATCACCATCACC
>DASVLY010000466.1:0-10176 GCA_036384635.1 Noviherbaspirillum sp.
GGACTCCTCCGGAGTCATGCGCCGACCGCTGGTATTGACATGCGCCGCCTCGCCACTGACCTCGGCTTTGGGCTCGATCAGCCAGTGCCCATCGAGCCGCTCGGGGACAGGCAAGCCCAAGTGGGCCAGGATGGTCGGATAGACATCCTCGATTCGGGCATACAGTGGCACCCCACGCGGAAAGGTCGAACCGGATACAAACAAAATACCGTCAGGCCGATGCACCCCGCGCTGCGATGGCGCGCTCCACAACTCGCCAGCCAAGTTGGGAGTGGGCATCACGTTGAAATCGCGCGGAATTAGCAGATAATCGGGCGCATCGGAGAGTCGTGCGCCGTCATAGACCCGGCTGCTTTTCACCAGTTGGAACCAAGGCTGGTCGTCGTCGTCGACCACCGAGGCAATGGCAGCGGACAGCGAGCGCTCCGCCGCCTGCAACTGGTCTTCGGTCAGAACTCCTTGGACTTCCCGGCCCTTGAGGTTAGCGTTCAAACCGAAGCAGCCCGGGGTTGGCATGTAGAAACGGGTCCGGTCCCAATCGATAGTGCGCTTGTAGTGCACCGGGGCGTCGAACCAAGCGCTAAGGCTGGCATCGTCATTGGCCAGCTGTCCAGCTGGCTCGAGCGGCACAAATTTCGTCGTTAGCAAGTCATGGCGCTCAAGCAGCTCGTGCACATTGAAATCGGCTTCGCAGCGGCCAAATCCGTGGTCAGAGGCGACCACGAACAGCGTTTCCTCGCCTACCAGCGGGAGCAGCGTCGCCAGTGCCCGGTCGATGTCCATGTAGATCTGCTCGACTTCCGAGCCGGGTTTGGTGTCGTCGCCCCAGTAGTAATGGCTCACGCGGTCAATCTCAGTGAACACGACAAACATGGCATCCACTGGGCGATGTTGCTGTAAGTAGAGGCACGTTTTTGCTCTGTTTTCGATGAACTGCCGCGCCTGCTCGAAATAGTCCTTCTGCCCACGATACATGGTGACGATGTCGGAGTGGTAATGCAAATTGGCTACGACCAGCTCACGCATAAGTTCGGGGGGCTCGGTATAGCGCAAGGTCTTGGCCAAGGGCCAGCTGATCATATAACCGTCGCGCAGAGGCGCGGGCGGATGCGTCATCGGGACGTTATAGACGCCGACGCGATAGCCATGCCGCTCCAGGGTCAGCCAGATCGGTTCGCGCCCGTAATCGGCCACATTCATGCCGCGAGCCGAGTAGTCCGGCGCTTTGGTTGACCAGAACTGGTAGATGCCGTGTTCGCCGGGCGCAACGCCAGTAAACATCGATGCCCAGCCAGGTGCGGTATGCGGTGGAAAGGTAGACTGCAATATGCCCGAGGCAGACCGTTCGCGCAGTGCTTTAAAGTTCGGCAGCAAGCCGCGCGCAATCAGATCGTCCATAACAGTTGCCGACGCGCCGTCAATGCCAAGAACCAGCAGTTTTAGTGTGTTTGATACCGTCATCGCCGCCCTCTTTTCTTAAGCACTCGTTTTTGATCAGTCGCCGCTACGCACCATCTCGCTCTCGCGCACGACGAAGTCGATGCATTTATCCATGACGGGCGACCCGAGCTCTACCGTCGTCCCTAAGACACTTATGCGCCCATCCTCGCTTCGGCGTAGTGTCGTGCTGCCCGCCTTGGTCCGCGTCGACGCTTCATGTCCGATCAGCAGCAGTTCCGGGCGGAACAAAGGCGGTGTGCCTAAGGCTGGCTCCCACGTTGCCAGTTCTTCGTCCTGCTCTATGCCGTTGATGAAGCCATGCTGGGCGAAGCGAGACACTGCACTGCTCAACAAGCGTACGCCCAACGGACCCAGCTCGCGTCGCCATAGCTCCGCCGGCGTATCGTCCGAGCGAATGAAAACGTGCTCTTGCTCGATAATGTTTCCACCATCGACTCGCTGCGACAGCCGGTATACCGTGCCGCCCGTGACCCGCTCGCGCAGACGGATTGCCCATTTCACGGCATCGCGCCCCCGATGCAGCGGCAACAGCGACGGGTGGTAGCCGATGCCGCCAAAGCGTGCCCGTAACCGAGTGCGTTCGCCGATAAAATCGTGCGAGTGCGCAGCCACGATTAGATCGATCTCTTCCGGCATAATGGCCTCGCACAGAGTGCCGGCGATCAGCGTGGGTACGCCCGCGAGACCGGCACGCCGCAAGAGCCTGTCGCCTGGCGGTGCGCACACACCTACCACCTTAACGTTGGGCAATTCGCTCAACGCATTGAAAACGTCCACAGCGAAACGCTTCTGCCCGACAATGAGGATGTTCATCTGTGCTCTCCCGGCGCGCGCGCCATGACAGGGTGTTTTGGCACTGGCCACTCATCCGGTCCGAGCTCGCCTGCCAGCATCGACTGTTTCCTGCTTGCGTATCGGTCAGCCTGTGCTCAGGACCCGCTTCCTGATTGATCCAACAGAAAGTGCTTGACCGACATCAGCTTCTACCTAAGATATGAAAGGCTTTCCGCTCGCATAAGCCATAATTCCTCCGAACATCGGCTTGAAGCTGATCGTGTTCGGGGCGGGTATGGCAGCCATCAACGGCGCCTGTAAGGAACCGCAACCCTGCCCTCCCTAACGGCATACAATTCCCAGCCTCGCTTGCGAAAATCTTCCAACTCGGTCGGGCGGACCGCGCGGCTTACCGCCGCTAGGTTTCGCCACTCGTAAGCCTCGGTTCAGCCCATGGGGGTAGCCATCTCGACCAGAACCCCATTGTTGTCCAGAACGTAACCGACCTTCTGTCCCCATGGCTTGGCGACCGGTTCTTTGACCGGCTTGGCGCCATTCGCCACTGCCTTTTCATAGGCGTGTTCGATGTCTGCGCTGACCAGGACGATTTCGACCCCAGCTGGAGCATCGCTGGATGTATTTTTGCGGTATTGAACCGGGACGTTCATGGCAGCTAATCCATCGGACACAAAGGCCAACGCCGTAGCACCGGTTTCCATTTCTGCGTATTGCTCGCTTTCATGCACAAAGCGGCGCTGCAGGCCGAAAGCCTTTTCGTAAAATTCCACCGATTGCAGGACGTTATTGGTGTAAACGATTACATAGCCAAGCTTCATAGTTTTCCTTCCTTTGGTTGAAAATCAGAATGTCTTGTGGCAGCGCATGTACTAGGTCGCCATTCAGCACATGCCCTCATGACGCTGCTGCTGCGACCACCTCTGCGAATACCTGCGAGTAAGGCGGAAAAGTATGCACGCCACCGACCAACGGCTGGCAGCCGCGTATGATGCCGCGCGCTCGATTGATGGGCTTGGTCAGGACAACGGCCAGGAACATGCGGGTTGATTGCAGCCCATGCAGCAGGCGAGCGGAAAGCGCATCCGGATCGGCGGCATTGCGCATGAGATCCAGCACCTGCTGTGTGAAGGACACGTCCGGCACGACCCAATCGTGCTGCTGCCCGGCACCATCGCGAAAAGCCAAACGCACCAAGTAGCGTTGCTGCGTCGAACGCAGAAGGTATAGACGCTCGGGTACAGCTCGAATCAGGCCGACGCTGCGCTCGCCGGCGAAAGTCGCTGCGACGTTTGCGTCGCAGTGTGCGGACAGCCAGTGCTCCAACACGTCATCTGACCAAATTGCAACAGATGTCGGTATTGGCAGGCGCTCAATCAACTCGCGGTCCTCGGGGCGCCGATCGGCACAGGTCGACGGCGCTAAGCGACAACGGACGGGTCGACCATAAGCATAATAAGGCTGGTCACCCTCAATATCGCCGAGGAGCACAGGCTCCGGGCGCAGCCAGCGCCCATCTTCTGTGAGCGCGGACACGCAACCGTATACCGCATCGACCTTGGTGATCACCATCGGCAACAGTAGCGCGTCTTCATTCGGTGCCGACGGTGGCGAAGTCAGAGATCGCACATCTGTTGCGCTAAGTGTAGTGTCGAGCATCGCTTTAGTCCTCACGGTACCGAGGCGCAGACCAATGCGCCGGGGATTAGGGGAAAACGTCTGCTGCTGATATCGATGAATCCCGCGCCAGCAAGCAACTCTGCCATGTCGCCGTCGGCCAACTCGAATTCCGCGCCGAGATTAACCCAGTCGACCACCATGAGGTTGGCAGCGCTAAACTGAGTTGGATCGAGAAACTGATCGTAGATAACCACTCGTGCTCCAGAGGGCAATTCAGAGCACAGCAGGCGCAAAAGCTCGCGGATTTGGCGATCGCACAGCAAGTGCAAGACGTTGGAAATGATCGCGGCGATCGCAGTATCTGCCTCACGTTGCAGAGCCTGCGGTTGCGTAATGTCATCGGCAGAAAACCGGAAACGCTGCGGAGCGGTCACCCTCGCCATTCGCATCTCGAAGTGCTCGCGCACCGGTGGCCGGTCAATGATGCAGAAGTCCGTTTGCGGTTGCAGCAGCGCCAGTTGCTCCGCCAAGGCGCCGTCGGCGCCGCCGATATCGAGAATGGTGCCCTGTCGAGGAAGACGAGCATAGCGATGGATATGCAGCGCAAGGGCTCGCGCCGAAGCAGCCATGGCCTGCTGATAATTGCTCAGGAAATTCTGCTCCTGGATTTGCCCAAGTGGATCGGCACCGACCCCGGTTTCCAGTACGGTCAGCAGGGAACGGTTGGCTGCATGCCAGCGCCGGACCTGAGCCTCCATCACCACGACCGGCAACACAGACCGCGTCGTTGATGGCACCGCATAAACGGCGGCATCAGACTTTTCCAAAACACCGGCCGTTACCAGCAGATCCAGCAACTTGGCGAGCGAACCTGCCTGCCATCCGACAGCGACCGCAAGCGCGTCCGCTGTTGCCGGAGCTTGCGCCAAGCGTTCCAGCGCACCTGCCTCGGTCAGGACCATCAAGACGTCACTCACCTTGTAGGCCATTGACCAGAACATGGCCGGATTACCAACCGGTGTGCTCATGCCCGCTGGCGTAAGAGCACCGATTGAGGCTAAGGTCGAACGCTGGCCGCCCGCACTCATTGCCAACTCCCTGGTGCCATGGGCGAAACTATGGCAACGAGCGCTGTTCCGTCATCGCCCGGCGCAACAATCGCCGCCGGAACACCTCGTCGGATCGCATCAGCAATGGCCATCATCCCCAGTCCGGCGCGCGGATCGGGAATGTCCTCGCCCAAAGTCAGGTAAGCGTGTGGTCGGCCAGCAAGATCCAATGCGCGCTCGATCAGCTGCTGGTGGCAAGCCGGTGTATGCGTCGCCAAGTAGAGAGCATCCCACCGCTGCACTGCCAAATAGCGGCCGAGTCTATCAGACAAGCGTTCGCGCCCTGAAGCAGCTTCGCTCACGCCGCTCAGGGTGCGGACGTCGGTCAGCCAAGCCTGAACTGGGGCATGGCGAGACTCGGCACGGTCGGCTGTTTCGAGCACAACTGCGCCGGCCGCATCCGCCGGCTCCGGCGCCAGTGCCAGCTGCTCGGTCACAGCTGCCTCGAAGGCATCGTAGGCATCGTAGCCCGCAATAAGCGCCGCTTCGGCACGACGTGTCTGTATCGACAGCGCAGCGACTTCCAGAGCCTGCAAGCCCGAGCGGCGCGACCCGGTCAGAGTATAGGTTGTACCGGTCAATCCATAGTGGCGGCACACGAGCGCTGCGCCGAGATGAATACCATGGTCCAAAGCCATGCTCGGCGTGATAGCGTTCGGATTCTTGAGCAGACCATCACAAAGCACCTTGCTCGCCTGCGGGGAGCCCCCCAAACAGCTACCGAAAATGACAGCGAAGCGGTCGTCCGGATAGGGCAATGCCTGCGGGGCAATGCCCGCCTCGGCTAAAGCGGCTGCACCGACGGCAGCCGCCAATTGGGCAGCCCGATTCATATAGTGATAGTTGGACTCGACAGGATAGTAGCGGTAGACGTCGAAATCGCACAAATGCGCTGCTGGCCGTGTACCCTGCTCGTGATGGCCTCGCCAGTGGAAATTGGCAGCGGCAACTACAGCTGAGCCCGTGATGACAAGCGGCGTACTCGACGTCGGCTGCAACGCCAGCCGACGTCGCATACTGCTCCTGGCCGAAGACAGGGCAATGCTGGTGTTCAGACCTCCGCCGCCGCAAGCGTTGGACAGGCCGAAATCGAATTGGCGGCGCAGGGTCGTCGCCCCGACCGGACGCAGTGCCAGTGCCGGATCGTGGCAGTCAAGTCCGGCGTTGCCGTGAACAAACGAATCCCGCATCTGCACCAGTGTCGCTATCACCTCGGTGATAGCAGCGGCACCAGACAAGTGGCTGGTGATCGACTTTGTCGAATTGACGTAGAGATCCCCGTTGCCGCCGCGCAAACGAGCTACCGCGCCACATTCGATGGCATCAATCATACGGGTGCCGGGCGCATGCGCGTTCACATATTCGAGTTGATCACAGCTACGCGCGGCATCGTCGAGCGCTAACTGCATGGCGCGATACAAACCCGAGCCATCCTCTGCCAAGGTAATGGGCGCAGCACCTCGATCACAGACGCTGCCAAAGCCATCGACCCAGCCTAGCACCGATGCCCCGGACGCCAACGCTGGCTCTACGAGAACCAGCGCTGCTGCGCCCTCGCCCAGAATGGCGCCATCACGTTCAGGATGGAACGGCGCCAAGCGATTGCCGACAAAGCCCGCACGTTCGGCCCCCCACACCATGCTTGGCTTGATAACTTCCACACCAACTACGACCATGGCTTTGCACTTACCCGTGCGCAAGAAATCCAAGGCGAGACCGATGGCGATATTTCCCGAAGCACAGGCATTGCTGACGACAAAACGCGGACCTATGAAACCGAATCGGGAACACAAACGCTGCAGTAAAACTCCATTCGGATAGGCCCCTACCGCAGACGCGATGGAATCGTCCACGCGCTCAAGCGCGGCCAAGTCGGTATAACATTTTTCCGCTGCATGGCTTTCACCGGCCATGGTCGCCAGAACGACGCCGACCTCGCCCATCGCAGCCAGATCGATCCCGCTGGCAGCTAGCGCCTGGTCAATGGCTGAAGCCGCCATGCGGAACGCCTTGTCAGATCCCTCGAAGGCTGCCTCTTTAACTAGACCAACCAAAGATTTGCCGCGGGGTACGGGCACGCCTTCAAGCCGGCTGAGGCGTGGTCGAGCAGCGTCCAAAGCCTTGGCGAAGTCATCGAGTGTGCTGGCAACCGGGTTGACAACTCCCGCCCCCAGCACGGCAACGCCCGCGAGCTCTGCCTCGTTTTGCTTCATCAGCACGGCTTCACCGCCACGATGACGCGATTCAGCAGATGTGCCGGCTCCATCTCGACCACCGTCGCCGGCGGGAAACCGGCTAACGCGAGACAAGACAGCCAGTAATCGACAGGCACTGGCATTTCACCTTCTGCTCGCAGGAATTTAGGCATCAGCTCGACTTGCAGCAGCATGCGTTCCAGTCCCGCCGTGCGCAGATAATACATGGCCTTATCCGAGAGCAACGAAAACATATCCGCTACCCAAGCGGGGTCGTCCGGCCCGCCCATCAAACGGCAGTGCTGGTCGCCATAGATGAATTTCCCCCCGGGCGTCAGCACGCGCATGACTTCACGCGCGCAGATTTTCTTCTCTTCGTGCGTCAGGTGATGCAGTGCGTAGTTGGAAACAACAGCATCGACCGAGTTGTCGGGCAGATCGATAGCGTGGGCCGATCCGACTATGCAAGCGACACTCGATCTCCCAGCGAACTTTTCACGCAAGCGCTCGAGCATGGCCTTCGCTGGATCGAGCGCATACAGCTTTGCGCCCGGACGCGCAGCCGCCACCTCCTTCAGCAGATTGCCCGTCCCGGCACCAAGGTCGAGTATCCGGCTCGCATCCGCAGGTATATGACGCACGATTTCCGCAAATAAGTCATGCATCTGCGGCACTTTCCCCATGATGGCATCGTAGGACTTGGCCAGATCGTTCCAGTGGGTGTCGCCATGAGCAGTAGTCGTTAGCATAAGCCTTCCATTTCAGTGGCAGAGAAACGGCATTTCTGACAAAAAACGGCCGTTATCCGTAGGTTGCACAAGCGATAAATACCAACATCCAGCGTCATCAATTCCATCGTTCGACGCCCACATACCATGCACGGCAGAGTTACCCATTTTGCCGACGATCCGATTTTGCGAATCGTTCGAACCGGCGTCGGTCAAAATACACTGATTAGCATTTCACTGATTTGGCCGAAATATCTAGATCAGGAATAATTTTGTCGATATTGTAAGTATCAAAAAAGAAATCAACCATCCCATAAAGATGGGAGTTTTAGTGTCCAGTTACTCAGGAAACGGTAAGCAAGACGACATCTGAGGGTTGGCACGCCGCACAAACATTATTGAGCTTGAACTGTGCAATCTAAGTTTTAAGTTTGTCGTCTTACTTACAGTTTTTCGAATAAATTTCCAAAAAATTCAAATGCTTAACGTATTGCGGCATTTCTGTCAGTAATAAATCGGGCCACAAGGCGCATGAAATCTCGAGAGCGAGGCATCAAGTTGAAGCTCCTTTTTGATAATGCACATCAACACGCAGGGAGGCACGGTGCACCAGATTTGCGCCCTCTCCACGTTCTCGCTAATACCAAGAAATTTCTTGATGGGCTGCGCGCTAGTACTGCTTGATCCACTTGACGAACAATTCGACTTGCCAGCACTTCTTGTACCGCGTAGCGATGGTCAGGAAAGACTGTGTTTTATTGCCAGTAAGGAAGATCAAGGTTTTGCCCGATTCGGGATCCTTAAAGCGGATGCGCTGCAAATGCCTAGGATAGTCCTGCGCGACGTAAAAACCGTTCAGGACGGTGGTTTGATCACAGATCGTGCCGGTGTTGTATCCTGAGCGGCCAACGTCGAGTACACGCGCCACGCATTCATGTTGCTCTTGGTGCGCCTGACGAAGATGGCGCCGGTTTGATGCGCTAGGCAGAGCCGTGCAAAGCCCAGATAGTCGCGATCCCATCACATAGAATGCTCCTGCATCGATGGACAGGAACGATCAAGACCACAGTGGATATTGGTAGTTCAATGCTGAAGGCAGAAGAAGTAATTCAAGCTGCCGTAAATGCAACGAAAATGGCTACTGCAGGGGGATGCGCTCAAGCACGTTGAAAACGACAGGTTCCGTCACCTTAGTTATGAAACGGATGAGTTTGAGAGCAAGTAATGGCATTGCCCATATTCCGAACGGATTCGGCTTGCTGGAAATGCGTTCTCTTTTTTTGTGAGCTAAGCAAAACCACAAAATCTTTTTGACATAGTACGAATCGACAAACGACAAAACATCCTCTGCGCGATCTCCCATAAGTCCTATTCATGTCGCAAAACTTTTGCGGATTTGCTTACCCGGATCATGGCCTCCGCAATGTCCGCATTGGCACACCAAATCTCTCGTCTGCCAACAAGACTATACCGGCAATGCAGACTGCTTCGCAGCGACGTAGCGCGCCAAGCCTTCAAATGAATCTAGGATTCCAGCAGAAAGCTGCTCTGGATCGATCTCGATACCAAATGTCGTTTCTATATTTATCAATATTTCTACGGCCTTAACGGAATCAATGTCCAAGCAGGACAAAAGATTCTCCCGAGGAAGATCTACCGGTTTCACATGCAGTCGCAATGCGCGCACGTACAGCTCTCGCAGCTGTAAATCAAGCACTTCAGCCATCGCATCTCCTCATGGGAATGATCATCAAACCATGTAAATATTTTGGAAAACTTAGCCGGCTACTACAGAAATTCCAAAACAACCGGGTAGCAGCACCGAGACAGCCAAAATCCGACTATATGATCAGATGCTTATTGCATGTCGTCATAATCAATTATGCGAACAAATGACTGCTTTATAAATTTTGTGCTGAGCAATTATAAGCAGACACCGTTACCATTTCAACATCTGTTATAAATTTTTTCTAACCGGATTGGATGCTGGCGAGAGCTGGGTTCATTTCTTATCACGGTTCTGTCGCGTTAGCGCGGCCAAGTTAGATTTTTGGCAGGCGCGTCCACTCGCTTTCACACTGGACGGATTTGTCCTGCCAACGCGTAAAATTGATCTGCGGAAGACATCTCCTGAGCGTCTTCCATCATCGACTGTTCTTTGCGAATCATGTGCATGAGTTCGATGCCGGCCAGGACATTTTTGGCTGACCGAAAGGATTTGAAATTGAGCATTGGTTTGGTCACGCGCTTGACCGCACGATGGTCTTGTTCGAC
>DASVLY010000467.1:0-1551 GCA_036384635.1 Noviherbaspirillum sp.
AGGTTGATTTGCCGGAGCCGCTGTGACCGACCACCGCGGTAGTAGTGCCGGCGGGAATTGTGAAATCGACGTCGAACAGGATCTGACGCTTGGGCTCATAACTGAAATCGACATGCGAAAACTTTACCTGCGCGTCATTCACAACAAGAGGCTTTGCATGTGGCGCATCGGCAACTTCGCGATGCTGATCGAGCAGCGTGAACAGTCTCTCCATATCGGCCAGACTCTGCTTGATCTCCCGGTAGATCACGCCGAGGAAGTTGAGCGGGATGTATAACTGGATCATGAACGCATTCACCAGTACCAGGTCGCCCAGGCTCATCTTGCCGTCGATGACGCCTTGTGTTGCGCGCCACAGGATCAGCGTGACTGCAACGGCGATAATCAGTGACTGGCCGGTGTTGAGCATCGACAACGAGGTTTGCGACTTCACCGCTGCGGTTTCCCAGTTCTGCAGGCTGTGGTCGTAGCGCTTCGCTTCGTATTCTTCGTTGCCGAAGTATTTGACAGTCTCGTAATTGATCAACGAATCGATTGCCCGCGTATTGGCCCTGGAATCGAGATCGTTCATGGTGCGCCGGAAATGCGTGCGCCATTCGGTGACCGCCACCGTAAAGCCAATGTACGTGATTAGCGCGGCGATGGTAATGCCGGCAAACCAGATGTCGTAATGCAGCACCAGGTAACCGATCACGAGCGCGATTTCCACCAACGTCGGCAGAATGCTGTACAAGGTATACGACACCAGTGATGAGATGCCGCGCGTGCCGCGCTCAATATCGCGCGACATGCCACCGGTCTGGCGGTTCAGGTGAAAGCGCAGCGACAGCGAGTGCAGATGCCGGAATACTTGCAATGCAATCGTGCGCACTGCACGTTGCGTGACCTTGGCAAACACGAATTCGCGCAATTCGGTAAACAAGGTGGTGCATACACGCAGCACACCGTACGCCATCAATATCCCGACCGGTAATACCAGCAACGCACGCGAGTTGTTCGGACCAACTGTCATGTGATCGACCAGGGATTTCAACACCAGCGGTACGCCGACATTGGCGAGCTTGGCCCCGATCAGAAACAGCAAGGCCAGCAGCATACGCCACTTGTATGTCCACAAATAAGGAAACAGCGTTTTGAGCGCGGCCCAGTCGTTGCGGGTGCCTTGGTTGGCGGCAGGCTCTGAAGATGAAACGGAGTAACGGCGCATGAGGGGTAATCGGATCACAATAGTTTATGCTTGGCGTGTATCGATTGTAGCCCAGCGTTCATGATTCATCCTGCCCCCGCAGGATGCCTTACAGAGGAGGAAACCATGACAAACAAATATCAAACCAGTTTGCCTGAAGGAAAAGTGCCGCAACTGCGCGTGATGCCGATGCCCTCGGATGCGAATGTGCATGGCGACGTGTTCGGCGGTTGGATCATGGCGCAAGTGGATATTGCGGGGTCACTGCCGGCGGTACGCCGCGCCAATGGCCGTGTCGCAACAATTGCGGTCAATTCCTTTCTTTTCAAACAGCCGGTATTCGTCGGTGATTTGCTTTCGTTCTA
>DASVLY010000468.1:0-3613 GCA_036384635.1 Noviherbaspirillum sp.
CGCATAAAAGCGCGTCTTTTTGCGCCAGGCGTTGTTGCGAATTCTCGCGATAGCAATGGCTATCGCTGCGATTCGCGCCTAGCCTGGCGTAAAAATCCATCGCTTTTATTTGCGCATCCCGTTGCCAAGTGACCCACTAGCGGCAGGAAATATCGATGCCGTCGTCATGAAAATCGAAACAAGACACATGGGAGATTTGTAAATGGCAATCAGTGCAACAGCAGCAGCGACGAGCGCGGCAACGCAAATCAACGGAGTCGGCCTGCAGGATTTTCTGAAGATATTGACCAGCCAGTTGAGTAACCAGGACCCGCTCAAGCCGCTCGACAACCAGGAATTCATTGCACAGGTGGCGCAGTTTTCGGCGCTGGAGCAAAGCCAGCAACTGAACCAGAAGATCGAGCAGTTGTTGTCGGTCCAGGCATCGACGCAATCGGTCGGCCTGCTCGGCAAGACGGTGGACATCAATTCGTCCAGCGGTACGGTATCCGGCCAGGTGAAAGGCTTCTCGCTCTCCAACGGAGAACCGCTGCTCACTATCCAGACCGGTGCCGGCAGCCAGATCGATGGCGTGACCCTGGCGCAAATCATCGCTGTTCGGTAGAGGGTGTTATGAACTATTTCAGGGGTCGCGCAGCCACGGGAACCGGCTGCATACTAGGCGCGGCGACGCGACGTGGTGGTTCCACGGCAAGGAGCCGCAACAACGTAGGCAGCCGGTTCCCGTGGCTGCCCGGAGGGTTCGGGCGAGAAGGGCGCATCGCGGCGTTGCGGCGCTTGCACAGGGAACCACCCTGTGCGGCGCGCCGCGCCTTGCGCTGCATCCCTTCTCGCCCGAACGCGACCCCTGAAATAGTTCATAACACCCTCTAAGGAAATCTATCATGTTGGATTCCATCTTCATCGGCATGTCCGGCCTGACAGGCTACTCGAAGGGGCTGCGCGTCATCGGCAACAATCTGACCAACGTCAACACGCCCGGCTTCAAAGGATCGCAGCTTCAGTTCGCCGACCTGTTCTACCAGGGAGGCGCCGCCGGGCAGGGGCCCACAGGAGGCGGAGCGCAGCTCGGCATGGGACTCAACACGCTGGCCACAGCCATCAACTTCAAGGCCGGCGAATTGCGTCAGACCGGCGGCGACCTCGATCTGGCCGTCAACGGCGAAGGCTTTTTCGTGCTGCGCGACGGCGAACAGGCGAGCTACACCCGCGCCGGGCAGTTCCAGTTCAATAAAGACGGTTTCCTGGTCAGCACGACGAACGGTTTGCGCGTAGCGGGTTTAAGCGATACCGGCGAACTGACGGACATCTCCTTAAGCGGCCTGCGTACCAATCCGCCGAAGGCGACCGCCACCGTCAAGTTCACCGGCAACATCTCCAGCGACGCGGCGACGGATGTCACGCTAAACGGCGTGACCCTGATCGATCCGGTAGGCGGAGAGCACATCGTCAAACTGGTATTCAAGAACAACAGTGCGACCACGCCGGGAAACTGGACCGTCACGATCAGCGACACGAAGGGCACGATCGATACCGGCGACATCCAGTTCAACAGCGGCAGCCCCGACTCCAATGCAAGCAGCGTGAAATTCACCTACGCGCCGACCGGCGTTCCGCCGTTTACCGTGACGCTGGATTTCTCCAAGGAGGTCACTTCTTTTGCAGCCGGAAATACTTCGACCGTAGCCGTCAGCTCGCAGGACGGCGTCAGCGAAGGCGCTCTGACCAAGACGACGATCGACGACGAAGGCACGGTGGTCCTGAATTATTCCAACGGGCAGACTGTGAAGGGCCAGCGCCTGGCGTTGGCCGGTTTCGATTCCAGCGATGATGTGCAAGCGCTCGGCGGCAGCGAGTATTCCAGCACGAACTCCCAGGGAGTTCATCTGGGACATGCCAAATCGCAGTCGTTCGGCAGCCTCAGTTCCGGCGTGATCGAAAGCGCCAACGTCGATCTGGCGGAAGAATTCAGCAACCTGATCGTGATGCAGCGCGGCTATCAGGCATCGTCTCATGTAATCAGCACCGCCAACGACATGATCCAGGAACTGTTCGACATGAAGGGGCACCGCTGATGAAGCTGCGGCCCTTTGCGCTGTTAAGCACTTCCATCCTGAACCGGACGAACCGCCTTCTGGCCGAGGCGCTCGAAGAGTGGCGCACGGCCTGGGGGCTGGACATGCTCGATATCCGGGTCGAATGTGTACGGGCATGGGATGCTGAACCGGCACAACCGGCGTTGCCATGGCAGCGCTGTTACGCGCAAGGGCAAAAGTCGGTCTGGATCGCGTGGCAACCGGAATTCTTCAGGTATGTGCAGCGGCATCTGTTTCCGCCGGACCAGCGGCATGTGCTGCGTCCGGGAGGCGAGATTTCGCTGGCATCGGAGGGCGCGGAGAAGGCGACTCTTGCGTTTTCCGAGCGCGTTGCCGGCGCTGCCGGTCTTGCCGTTACGGATGCGCACGGCACGCATATTCCTCCGTCCGCCGTGTTCGATCGCGGATCGGGCGCAGTGTTCGCCCGCATCAGGGTCGGCGAGCAATCGGCGGCATGCGTGTTCAATTACGACTGTATCCGCGCCATGAACGATACGCCGGCATCGCAGGCTGCTGCGGCATTGCCGGTGGCGGACATCAGGACAGCGTTGCGCAACATCCCGCTTGCCTTGCCCATCGAGATCGGCCAGGCGGAAGTCGAGGTGGGCGCATTGATGACGCTGGCGGTGGGCGATGTGATCCGATTGCAGGCATCGGTGGACAAACCGCTGACGGTGTACGGACCGGAGCGCAACGCCTTGTTCGACGGCTATCTCGGCACCGTGGAACGCAACGTCGCGCTCGAAGTGGTGCGGCGCGACAAATGACAGAAGACAGAAGACAGAATTGACTTGATAAGCGAACACGCCATGAAAGAAACAGAACAGCAGCATCCGCCCCAGATCATCGAACTCTCCGAATTCCAGCCGCAGCCCCCGTCCGGCCCCGCCGTCCTGGGCGGGAATATGCGGCTGCTGCAAGGCGTGAAGGTCAAGCTGACTGTCGTGGTCGGCGAAGCGCAGACCACCCTGGGAGAGCTGATGGACCTGAAGGAAGCGTCCATCCTCAAGATCGACCGCGAGGTCGATTACCCGGTCGACGTGCTGGTGGAAGGCAATGTCGTCGCGCGCGGGCAACTGGTTGTGGTCGACGATCATTTCGGCGTGCGCGTGACAGAGATCGCCGCACCTGCGCAATCATGATGAAGAAGCACTGGCAGGCTTTATTTTTCGCTGCCGGCGTTTTCCTTGGCGCCGGCACTTGCCATGCCGAGGCTGCAAGCCCTTCGGCGCCTGCGATACCGTACAAGCGCGATAACGGCGCCTCCGACGGAGAGTGGTCCCGGGTGGCGATAGGACTGACGGTGTTCGCGCTGGCGGCAGCCGGCGCAGTCTATATCGTACGCCGCCGCCTGGGGCAGCAGGGCAAGGCTGGCGCACCCAAACGCCTGCGACTGCTGGAGTCGCAGCGGCTGAATCCGCGCGCATCGCTGCATGTCGTGGAATTCGCCGGCTCCTATTATCTTCTGGCGCACAGCGAGCAGGGCATCAACTGCGTTGCCTCCTCGCCCAAGTCCC
>DASVLY010000469.1:0-4227 GCA_036384635.1 Noviherbaspirillum sp.
CTCGCGCATGACGCGGCCTATGCGGCAAAAGCGGCGCGCATCTCGGCACTGACGAAGGACGTAAGCGAAATCCTGCCCGACTTCGAAGCCGAATTGCGGAACAGGCTGGCCGGCAAGATCGGCAAGCGGGTCGCCTACCATCCGCCATGCACCTTGCAGCACGGGCAGCAGATTCGCGGCAAGGTAGAGGACATGTTGCGCGCGGTCGGTGTCGATGCGCAATTGTGCGCCGACAGCCATTTGTGCTGCGGCTCCGCCGGAACATATTCGGTGCTGCAGCCGGAATTGTCTTGCCGGCTGCGCGACAACAAGCTGGCGGATTTGCATGCCACCGGATGCGAGATGATCGTGTCGGCGAATATCGGATGTCTGACGCATCTGCAATCGGGGACGCAAACGCCGGTAAAACACTGGATCGAACTGGTGGACAGCGCGTTGAGCGCGGTTTCCTGAGTTAGTTGCCGGCAGGCTTAACGTCAATCAGGCCGCCATTGATGATCCAGGGCGTGCCAAAACGGTCCGTCGGCATACCGAACGACTCGGCCCAGAAGGTTTTTTGCAATGGCATCGTTATCTTGCCGCCTTCGCTCAAGGCCTCAAACACCGGTTTGGCTTCAGCGGCGCTGGCATAGGAAAGCGTCAGCGAAAATCCTTTCATGCCTTGGTAAGGCTCGCAGCCGACCATGGCATCTCCGGCCATGAGTACGCCTTGATCGATTACCATGCGCGCATGCATGATACGGTCTTCATTCCCGGGCGGTATTTGATCGCACATCGGCGACTGGCCATTGGTCATCATCATTTCAATCTTGCCCCCAAGTACGCGTTCATAAAAGCGCATGGCTTCTGCGCAGGTGCCGTCAAAGCCCAGGTAAGCATTTAGTACTACAGTTGTAATTCATGGCGTCGCACTCCGGCGCCGTCAAGGCGATACAGAGTACTGTGCCCGGTCTTCCTTCCATTGCAGCATCGATTGTGAGTCCGGCTTTTTTTTAACACCCGAATCGTCGATCGCATGCGCACTCAGGTTGGCCAGGCAAGCATGCGCTGTCATCGCCAGCGTGACATGCCGATACCAACCATGCCAGCTGCGCACTTCATACTGATCCAATCCTACTTCGCCCTTGGCTGCCTCGAAGCATTCCTCGATCGTCCAGCGCGTACCGGCCACCCGCACCAGTTGTTCCAGCGCCGTCCCGCGCGGTGAATAACAAACGTAATACGCCAGCTTGCCGTCTGCCAGGCTGCGGCGCAGCAGCAGCGAGCGTTGCCCCGGTATCTGCCATGACAACAACTCAATATTTACCCACTCACTCATACAGGCGCGGTCCCTTGGCACCGTCGCCAGCCGACAGCGTTTGCCATGCCAGGTCCGGCGTCGATTCGACTAATTGGGAGACGGTCGACTGCCGGAAATCAGTTTTCCACACATGCTGATTGCGCGCCACCGCCAGCACGAAATGGAGATCGGATTGCTCCAGCCAGACACGCAACCGGCGGGTCGCCATAGATCTCGTCGCCGGTGATCCACGCAAACGGCACCGGTGCCGCTACGGCGCGCTCGATCATGCGCTGCGCCAGCTGCGGCTTGGTGGCGAATTCCACCGCGTCCGGCACCTTGGCTGCGGCGCGGCGTTCGGGATCGTTCGCCCAGTCCTTCGGCAGATACAATTCGCGGTCCGGCAGCGCCCGCCCATGCATGCTGGCATAGCCGAGGAACACGCCGATCTGGCAATTCCAGGGCACGCTCCTGCATCTCGCGCCGTCCAAAGCGGTAGGCCACATACGCGAAGAGGTCTTCCAGTTCAGAAAACCATTGTTCCGAGTAACGGTTGTATTGTTCGATGACATCGTTCATCGCTCGCTCCAACGTCTTGCTTGAATGCGTTGGACTGCCGCTCCGGATGAGGATTTGCAGAATTACAACTGTAGTACTAAGATCAAATATCCGCATTTTCGTCCGTAAACGGGGATGTAAGCCCAAAGCTGATTTTTTTCCGACACAGGTGCTTGGGATGACCGGTGCTTGGTTTGGCGGGGGTGCCATGGGCGTGCCTCATCCAGTGCGGACTTGCCCGCCGCAACTTCTCGACGACTACGGGGCTATGCTCTTTGGTACGTTTCGTACCTGCATACCGGCGAAGAGAAACGAGCACGGTAGTTGGGAGCGGCTTTCGCGTCGGAAAAAATCAGCTTCGGGCGTACACCCCCAGCCAGCTTCTTCCTTCAAGTCAATTTTGGATAAAGTCCAGTGAGACGAAGGTCCAATTTCCGGCATTGCCACGAGTGATAGGCTGGTAACTTTGGTCAGGGAGTGTGTATCGCATAGACACGAATGAAAGAGAGGTGAATCATGAGATCAACCGTCTTGATCCGGGGCTGGACCACAAGGGCTATATTGGTGCCGATGATTGCAGCGGCGGTCACGGTCCCGGTGTATTCGCAACAATCCGCCTCTGCTGGAGAGGCGTCAGTCGCCGCAGCGGCTACGCCGTCGCAAGTGCAGGCCCGCGAGATTCTGATGCGTATGGCGCGCTTCCTCAGCACAGCGCCAAGTTTCAGTGTCAGCCTGAATACCGGTTATGACGCCGTGCAGAATTCCGGACAGAAGATCGAGTTCGACGAACGCCGCAAAGTGATAATCAGCCGGCCTGACCACTTGCACGCAGAAGCCGAACGCAGCGATGGTTCAAAGGTGAGCGTCGTGTTCACCGGCAAAGAGATCGTCTTGGTTGATCCCACCAACAACGTTTATGCGACAGCGCCGCAGCAGGGCGGTCTCGACGAAAGCATTGTGTATTTCGTCAGCAATCTCGGCATGCGCCTCCCTCTCGCGGTTCTGCTGGTGAGCCAGGCACCCGCAGAATTTGAAGACCGCGTTCGCACGATTGACTATGTGGAAAAGACGAACATTCTCGGCACCCCGTCCCATCATCTCGCCGGGCGTACCGACACGGTGGACTTTCAGTTCTGGATCAGCGATGGTGAACAACCCTTCCCACAGCGCATCGTACTGACTTACAGGACAGAGCCGGGGCAACCGCAATTTTGGGCGCAGTTTGCAGACTGGCGTCTGTCACCCACGATTTCCGCTTCGACGTTCTCGCCGCAGATACCTGCCGGAGCACAAAAGATCGCGTTCGCGGCCCAGCTTTCAACTGTATCGTCGGCAACGCGCAAGCCTCCAACGGACAAAGGAGCCAAGTGATGAAGACCAATTTATGGTGTGGCGCCGCAACGGCAGTGGCAGCGGGCATTTTGGTAATGGGTCTCATAAATGAGGCGGATGCTGTGGGCGGCGGTGGCCGTGGCGGCGGCTTTTCACGTGGCGGTCCCGCGGCCAGTGGCGGACTCTCGTCAGGGGGCGGACAGCGGGGCGGTGGGAGCGCGGCACAGGCAAGCGGACAACAACGGCAGGCTGCTGCAAGCCAAAGGCAACAGGGTGCGGGCGAAAATCAGGCGCAACGGCAGCAGAGCGCAAGCCAGCGGCAACAAACGTCGGGCGAAAATCAGGCGCAACGGCAGCAAAGCGCAAGCCAGCGACAACAAACCGCAAGCCAGAACCAGACCCAGCGGCAACAGTCTGCAGACCAGAACCAGGCGCAACGTCAGCAAGCGGCAAACCAGAACCAGGCCGCCCGGCAGTCCACAGCAGTTACGGCGCAAAGTAATCGACAGGCCGCCTACTCCGGTGAGTGCTATAACTGTTCCCGTTCCGACTGGGACAGCGGTTCGGCGGCAGCCGGATTCGTGGCCGGCGCAGTGGTGACCGGAGCGGTGGCCGCAGCAAGCACACCCGCGTCTTCCACGACCGTGGTCGCTACAACCGCGCCTCCGTGCAGTGTTACTCCAACTGCGGTAAGCGGAGTGTCGTACTACAAGTGCGGCGCGACATGGTATACGGCGGGTTATGCAAATAACGGCGTCACTTATATGCCGGTTGCGCCGCCTCCCGGTTACTAGGGCGTGTCATCAATTGAACTCTCGACAGTTTGCCCGGTCATTTGTACGTTGTGTGCAATGATCGCGGTGTACGGCGCCGGGCAGGAATGACAAGACGTTATGGATTGCGTGACGACCAGTGGGAGCGGATCAAGGATTGGCTGCCGGGTCGAGAAGGACATGTGGGTCGCACAGCCAAGGATAATCGGCTGTTTATCGAGGCGGTGTTGTATCGTTATCGAGCCGGCATTCCGTGGCGGGACTTGCCGGAACGTTTCGGCGATT